>NZ_JBYTBB010000015.1:0-84468 GCF_058788755.1 Lysinibacillus sp. FW301-JW8 | reverse complement strand
TCGTTTTGAAAAAGGGCTATACTTTTTAATTTGTCACCTTGATGTCATTGACATAATAGTATTTCAACAACATGCAAAGACTGAATCCAATATTGGATTCAGTCTTTATTTTTCTTAATTAAAATGTGCAACCTATTATAAAGGTATTGTTACATTAATAATCATAAATAAAATATTGACTAATAAATTATAACCTCATCGCTTATTTCATTAATAGCCCATATGACCATGATGATACGGCATATGACCGTGGTGATGTGACATATGGGAGTGATGATGCGGCATGTGACAAGGATTAGGTGGCATACCGCAAAGTGTATGGTTTTCGCAACATTCATTCACGACAGATTCAGTACATGGGAAATAGTATTGATGATCGATCATATGTTTATTTACATTTGTAATATGTGTTGGTTGTACATGTGGTACGACAGTATGGATATAATTTGTACGAACATATTGCTCTGCTGGCATAAATTGTGGTGGATCAAATTGTGTTGGCATTGCATGTGGTGGACAGCAATGTGGACCTTTCCCATGGTGACGCATACGATTAAACATGTTTATTACCTCCTGTTTTAATAAGTTGTGGTTCATAATTAAGATATGAGGGAGATGTCGATATGGTCTATTTATTTGCCTACTAAATATTAGATAAATCTCACATATCACTGAAAATCGAAACTTATGTAACATATGCCTAATATATACGTATAGCTTATTTAGATGAGTATATATACCTTTGTTTCAAGTGAATTTCTTTATCAAAGAAGATTAATTTGTATATTTGTATAATAAGCTGCCAATTAAAAATAAAATATTATTAAAATTATTAAAAAGGTACGTTTTTTATAAAAAAAGATATTGTAAATACATTTTTTGTACAGTATACTCTTTTAGTGATAATGATTATCATTATTGATTATTATTTGGGAGGACGTACATGTCGAAACTTACATTTAACAAAAGAAACTTTTATTTGCTTTTCACACTATTACTATCATTCGCATTTTTACTAGCTGCTTGCGGGGATAAAACATCAAAAAGTAGTGAACAGGAAAATAAAGCATCAGAAGAAGGAAAAACAGAGGAAGCAAGTCGTGAAATTACACATGCGATGGGTACAACAACAGTAAAAGGGACGCCTACAAAAATAGTAACGCTTTATCAAGGTGCTACCGATGTGGCAGTTGCAATGGGTATTAAGCCAGTAGGTGCAGTAGAGTCGTGGGCAGAAGCGCCTATCTATAACTATCTTAAAAATGATTTAGATGGTGTAACAATCGTTGGGCAGGAAACACAGCCAAATTTAGAAGAAATTGCGAAGCTTAAGCCTGATTTAATTATTGCTTCGAAAGTGCGTCATGAGGAAATTTATGATCAGTTATCTCAAATTGCACCAACAGTTGCCCATGAAACTGTTTTTGATTTCAAAGGAACAGCAGAAATGATGGGTCAAGCAATGAATCAAGAAGATAAGGTCAAAGAGCTATTAGGAAATTGGGATAACCGAGTGGCAGATTTCCAAACAAAAATTAAAGAAGAGCTTGGCAATCAATGGCCACTACATGTTTCAGTTGTTAATTTTAGAGCAGATCATGCACGAATTTATGTTACAGGCTTTGCAGGATCGATCTTATCAGAACTTGGCTTCAAGGGTCCTAAAAATCTAACAGATGATTCATTAGAGATTGTAAAACTAACTGACAAAGAAAGTATTACACAGATGAATGCAGATGTAATTTATATGTTTATGGAAAATGATGAGGCTGTTAAAAAAGTTTATGAAGAATGGACAAATCATCCATTATGGAAAGAGCTTGATGCAGTCAAAGCAAATCAAGTATATCAGGTTGATGAAATTAATTGGAATCTAGCTGGTGGTATTCTAAGTGCTAATTTAATGCTTGATGATATTTATGACAAATTTGAATTAGAAAAATAATGGCAAGTAAGGGCTGTATCTTTAGCGACAGCCCTCTTTTTGTAGATAGAAAGCTTTATATTTAAACTGCAGGCTAGTTTTCGAGATAAATTGTGGATGAAGAAAGTTGGCATAAAATGAGAATTATTCTTTCCAGTACCTCAATGAAAAAAATTTGCTTACTAATAAGCTGTGTATTGCTTTTTTGCACATTTATATTAAGTATTGCACTTGGTCAAACCTCAATATCATTAGAGTCTATCTATCAGGCATTTTTTCATTTTAATGATGCAAATACAGAGCATGTCATTATAAGAACTTCTCGTTTGACACGTGCTATTATCGCTTCGGTAGTTGGTGCCAGCCTTGCCATTGCTGGGGCTTTAATGCGTGCATTAACAAGAAATCCATTAGCGGCACCTGATATTTTAGGTATTAATGCAGGAGCTATATTTTTTATTGTCAGCGCGATTACTTTGTTTTCAATAGATTCCTTAATGAGTTATATGTGGATTGCCTTTTTAGGGGCAGGTATTGCAGGAGCAATGGTTTTTTTCTTAGGATCATTAGGAAGAGATGGTTTAACATCCATCAAAATAGTATTAGCAGGTGCAGCGATTACAGCCTTATTCGTATCGTTTACACAGGGATTACTTGTGATTGATGAACAGGGCCTACAAAGCGTTCTTTTTTGGTTAGCAGGGTCAGTGTCAGGACGTAGCATTGATATGCTCTTACCTGTTCTTCCATTTATTTTAGTCGCAACCATTGTTTCAATAGTTATGGGAAGATCCATTAATGTCTTGCAATCTGGTGATGATATTGCAAAAGGGTTAGGGCAGCGAACAATTATCACTAAAATTATGCTAGGTATAATTATTATTGTGCTTGCAGGTAGCTCTGTAGCAGTAGCGGGCTCAATCGGCTTTATTGGACTGATTGTACCGCATATAGCAATAGGGCTTGTAGGTTCAGATTTTCGCTGGATTATTCCTTATAGTGCAGTGATTGGGGCTACGTTACTGTTGTTGGCTGACATAGCAGCTAGATTTATAATCATGCCATTGGAAATGCCAATTGGTGTTATGACTGCTTTAATTGGTGCTCCTTTCTTCATTTATATTGCACGAAAGGGGTTAGCGAAAAATGCCTAAGTACATGACAATACGCTCAAAATCTGATCGTATTTCGTTTCAAATTGCTATAAAAACATGCTTGATCACTCTATTTCTGAGTCTTTTATTAGTCCTATTAACGATTCTTGGCTTATCAGCTGGCAGTGACTTTATTCATCCATGGATTGTTATTCAGGAATTGTTTGGCTACGGAAGTGGGGACTATAATTTTGTTTTACATACATTAAGACTACCTAGAGTATTGATGGCTTTATTAGTCGGTGCAGCACTGGGTGTTGCGGGCTTAATCTTACAAGGAATTATTCGTAATCCACTTGCAGCTCCAGATATTATTGGAGTAACTAGTGGAGCATCAGTTGGGGCGATTGTTTTTATCGTGTATTTTATGGGAACAGTCAGTATTCAATTTTTACCCTTAGCAGCAATAATAGGTGCTTCGATCGTGTCGTTTATCATCTATCTTCTTTCCTGGAAAAAGGGTGTAACTCCTATACGTATGGTGTTGATTGGTATTGGGATTTCGGCACTAGCAAAAGCGATGGTTACCATGCTGCTCGTTATTAGCAATGTGGCAGCTACCACGAAAGCATATTTATGGTTAACAGGAAGTTTATATGGGGCTAATATGCAAGATGTTTTTCTATTGCTACCATGGGTTTTAGTATTATTACCATTGACATTCATAATGGCTAGAATTGTAAATGTTAAGGAATTGGGAGATGATATTGCTATTGGACTAGGCGTAAAAGTTCAAGTCTATCGTTTATTCTTTTTACTAATCAGTGTCATGCTTGCAGGTTCTGCTGTAGCCTTTGCTGGTGGAATTGCTTTTGTCGGATTAGTGGCACCACATATGAGTAGAATGCTTGTTGGACGCTCCTTTGCTGCTTTAATTCCAGTAACGGCTATTATCGGTGGCATTATTGTTATAGCAGCCGATATTGTGGCTCGAACAGCCTTCTTACCTAAAGATCTACCAACAGGTGTATTTACGGCAGCTATTGGTGCTCCATTTTTTATATATTTATTGTTTAAAACACGCAATCAATAAATGCTTTTTAACAACGGCTACAATAGCTAAAGAGTATAAAAGAGGGTGACAGGATTTTGAAAAATGTTTTAAAGGCTCATGATTTAAGCGTATATTATGGGGAAAATAAAATTTTAGAGAATTTAAATTTGCAAATACCTAAAGGAAAAATTACCGTATTGGTAGGTGCCAATGGTTGTGGAAAATCCACACTTTTACGAACCTTTGCACGCTTAATAAAACCGAAAGCTGGTCAAATATTCTTAGAGGATGACGAAATCCAAAAAATCCCCACAAAGGTTGTTGCAAAGCGTTTAGCGATTCTACCACAGGGACCTGTTGCACCTGAAGGATTAACAGTCTTACAATTAATTAAACAGGGGCGCTATCCTCATCAAAGCTGGTTAAAACAGTGGTCTAATGAGGATGAAAAAATTGTAAATAAAGCGTTAGAAGTAACACAGATGACTGATTTTGTAGATCGATCAGTAGACGCTTTGTCTGGTGGTCAGAGACAGCGTGCTTGGATTGCGATGACCTTAGCACAAAAAACTGATTTAATTTTATTAGATGAACCAACTACCTATTTAGATATGGCTCACCAAATAGAAATATTAGACTTACTATTTGATTTGAATGTCGAAGAAAATCGTACAGTTGTTATGGTACTACATGATTTAAATTTAGCATGTCGTTATGCCCATCATATTGTTGCAGTACGAGATAAGCAAATATACGCTCAAGGTAAACCTGAGGAAGTTGTGACAATGGAGATGGTGCAAAATGTATTTCGAATGAACTGTACGATCATTAAAGATCCAATTTTCGGGACGCCATTATGTGTTCCTCATGGTAAGGGACGCACAGTAGTAGAAGAGGAAAGTGGGGAGGAAGCATCGGGTGAGTTTAGATCTTACAGCTGATGAAATAGCAGTATTAACTCAAGGGTATAGACTTACAACCGAACAAAATTCAGATTTGATTTATTCAATTCCTGCCAAGAATTTACTAGACACAGATTTTTGCCTATCTTATTTACAAAAAATTGCTTCCTTTTTTAATTCTTCTTCTATACTTGTTACGGCATCGTTATTTGCTAAGCGCTATAGTGTATTGACAATGGCCTCTGCACTTTATGCAATGTCAAGGTTTGAAAAGGGGCTGAATGTTGACATTGAAAATGCTTGGATCGAATCGAATTATAAAGACAAGCCGTGGCTTCCCAGCATAAGATTAATAGATTGGTCAATTTCACTCCCCGAACAAAATCGGCTAGCCTGGCGTGATCAAATTATGCAACATATATTTGCCAATAATCTTGAGAGAGTTTGGCGGATATTAGCGACAACCGCTAAAATTCCTAAAGCGACTCTATGGGAAAACACAGCCATCTATGTGAATTGGCTCTATGAAACAAAAATAAGAGAAGAAGCCAATCCACTAGAAATAGCTCGTTTAGAGGATGATTATTATTATATAGCGTTTCAGGCATCAGGCGATCTATTTGGTGAGAGAAAAAATCCATTAACAAAATATTGTGATCCTAAGGTATTTGTTAAAGATACTGATATGCCTATACGATTAAGAAAAACCTGTTGCTTTTATTATTTAAGCTCCAACGAAGCGAATGATTACTGTATAACCTGCCCAAAAATAAAACGAATATAATTGCCTCTTTACTCAAAGTGAATAAGCACCTGAATTTTAACTGTGTGTTTATTCACTTATTTTTTTATCCCACTTACTGTATTAAGTATAAATGTTATGAACGAAAAAGGACTAAACTTGCATCTTAATATATTTTTCGTTATGGTAAATATTGTATTGAAATGAGTGGTCATAGAAAGGGGGTTAAGCCTTGCTTAAAAAAATATTATTCTTGTTAATGGTTTTAATCATTTTAACTGGATGTTCCTTAACAGGTGGATACGACTCATCTAAAGCGATTAAAAGAGGGGACATTACATTATCACTAAACGGAGTACATAATTTTGAACGATTTGAACAATTTCTTGAGCATCTAGCAAATAATCAAGAGGATACTGTTCGAGTGACTTCATATACAATAGAGGGTGATCCCATCTTCGAAGATTTACATTTTGATGGGAGTAACATTCAATATACACATGATAATTCACATGATGCATTTGGAGGACAGGACAAAGGGCAAGAAACAGATGTTTGTAAAAATATAATGTCTGGCATTAATGATCAAAATGAAGTGGAGTATGTTTTAGTTGACTGCGAAAACAATGGGGAAATTTCTCTTTTTCAAGTAAATGAAAAAGAGGCTAAAAAATAATATCAAATCTCAAAAAAGATGCCAAGTCTTATCGTCAAATGACCTGGCATCAGAAGAATATGCTAATGGATGACTATTTTTTTCTTTACACGCTTCCATAATAGTAGCATATAGACAAAAAGTACAAGTATAATCAGGTATGCAGTCAACAAAGAGCTTTCTTCGTTGCCCATAAAGTTAAAGGAATTATTCAAGCCGTGGAATAATATGGTTATAATGATGGATTGACCATCTAAAATTAGTAAAGTAAGTACAAGGCCAACAAGTAGTGCATAGATTATTTGGATAACTGTATCTTCAAGAGATTGATCACCAAGTAACTGTAGGGCATGTGTGACACTAAATAGGAAACTAGATACCCAAATTGCTGTAAAGGGCCCTTTTGCTAATAGCATTCGGAGCATGATGCCTCTAAAAACCGTTTCTTCGATAAAAGCGACGACGAACAATTGCATGATCAACATCACAATTAAATTACTAAAGGATTCTGTATTCAAGCCTTTTGTACCGATAAGAATGATACATAAAACGAAAATTAATGGGCTAACGAATTTATTTTTATTACTAGTTAAAAAGAAGTACTGGTCCCATTTCCTTTTCACTGCAATGTACACAAAGAGCCCAAATGCTAAAGGTACTAGCAAAGCAAATTGGAGAAAGGGGCTTGAAGGTTGTTGAATGGAAACGTAGGCACCATTCAAAACATAGAAAAATATAAGAAGAAGTTCTAAACCAATTATTTTAATTAACATTTTTTTTGCCATCTAGCCGATCCCTTCTCTTTGAATTAAGCAGGATGCACTGAAGCTCTCCGTAAAGCCAGTGTGATGATAAAGTACAGGAGAACACTAAATACTAATAGACTACTTACTATTGTAATAGCTGATAGTTTTGAAAATAGCTCAAACAATGTAGTGTACCACTCGAAAATGATCATAGTAATCGGAATTAAACAAAGTAGCCCGATAAAGCTATAACCACCAATCGTTCCTAAACGATAAAAGACAATGTTTAACAATAGGCCGGAAGTTAAAGAGAATAGTAGCAATACCGTGTCCAGTGCAACTGTATCTATAAATGCAGTGGAGTTTCCGAAAAAGTATATTGGATGTATAATAAGTATTTCTTTGATTTTTAGTAATGCTGAAAAATAGGTAATGACTTTATGAGCACAAGTAATAATTACAGCGCCAGCTAGGCTCCAGCAGATAAAAAAGAGACCAACATTGACCATATACTGCGTACGACTTATTCCGAGCTTTAAAAAATAAGGCAAGGTTTTATTTAACATCTTTGATGCCGTTGTACTGTAAAAGATATAGACTGGAATAGAAATCGTAATGGCGAAAGAAAACAAGTATTGCCCAAAAAAAGTATCTATGAAAAAGGTTAATAGAACGATAGAAAATAAAATGCACCAAAAAATAATGTTTTGCTTTTTATAGCTTTGAAATAGAATATAAAAACTACCCTTCACTGTATTCATTTACTAGCCCTCGCTTTCTGCTGCTTACTTAAATACACCAACATATCCTGTAATGAAACACGCTCAAGTTTAATATTCTGTCCTTCGATATGGCGGCCATTGCTATAGATTACAGCTGTTAATTCCCGCATAAACATATGCTGATAGATAACCTCTAGCCCATGTATTGCCTGCTCAACATCAGGAGTATTCCCTTTTACTGCAACAATATGCTGATGCCATTCCTCTGCTGCTTTTTGAAGTAACAACTGCCCTTCATTTAAAATTAGAATCTCCTCGAACAGCTCACTTGCCTCATCAATTAAATGCGTGGATAAGATAAAAAGTCTTGGGTTATCGGTTTGTTGCTCAATCAATAAATCATAGAACGTATTTCGAGCAGCCACATCAAGTCCTATATAAGGCTCATCAAAGATTGTTATTCCCGCATTGCTTGCAAATCCTGTAATAATGCCTAAAGCCGAAACCATTCCTTTTGATAAGCTACGAACCTTATCCTTGGGGTTTAACGCAAATACCTCTAGTAGCTCCTGCGCAAGCGTTTCATCCCATTGCGGATAAAAGAAACTATTGGCTTTTAATGTTTGCGCAATGGTCATTTCCTCCTGAAAATTACCACTTTCTGCGATAAAGCAAATATCGCGTAAAGTTGCGGGGGAATTAAAAACATTTTCTCCGTTAACAGAGATGCTTCCACTAGTTGGGGCAATAAGTCCAGCTAATAAATTTAAAAAAGTCGTTTTACCAGCACCGTTATGACCTAAAAAACCAATAATTTTAGGTCCCTCTATCGTAAATGTGACATTTTTTAAAGCCTTTTTATGTTTAAATGTTTTGACAACATTTTTTATTTCGATTTTCATACACTAACTCCTTTGTAACATATTTTGTAATTCTTCATTGGAAATACCGAGTCTTGTTGCTTCCTTCTTTAATGGCTCTATATGCTGCTGAAAGAAGCTTTCCTTACGCTCCACCAGTAAAATTTCACGCGCATCTGTACTAACAAACATACCAACACCTCGTTTTTTATAAATAACACCTTTATCCACTAATTCGTTCACGCCTTTCCCAGCTGTTGCAGGATTAATTTGATATTCCTTCGCAAATTCATTGGTGGAGGGAATGCGATCTTCGGGCTGTAGCTGTCCATCTAGAATGGCATCCTCTATTCGTTCACGAATTTGCTGGAAGATAGGCTTTTCATTGTTTAAAGAATGAATCACAATCCACCTCCTTTGTTAATCGGTTGATTACTCTTGTAACTAACCATATAACGTGAGGTTTTTTTTGTCAATGCTTTTGATGGAAAAATTTTAATGTTACAGAAGTTCAGATGAAAGTTTACTAAGCATTATTTAGGAGATTTAAGTAATTGCAGACTATTTGAAAAGCTAAGAGGATTTTCTACTAAGTAAAACCAGAGCTCATTGTAATAGACATGATTTTTTATCCACATTGTTTTTTATGGTGATTATTGCCCTATAAAATAGTATTTATAGAGTAGAATTGTTTTTTCGTTAAAGTAAATTATTTTTTTAAATCCCTTATTTCTATAGCTCGAGTTCCATTTTTGCATATGTGTCAAGTTTTCACTGTGCATATATTGTAGAGAGAAGGGGGGAGGTGAGCTTCTATGAAAATTAATTGGAGGATTCGTCTTCAGCATAAGCCATTTTTATTGGCACTATTTTCATTGATTTTATTACTCGCACAGCAAGTTGCAGCTATTTTTGGCTATGATTTAACGGGTGCAATGAGTGAGCAACTAACATCCATCTTAAATATTGTCTTATCAATTCTCGTATTAATGGGGGTTGTTGTAGATCCAACTACAAGGGGTACGAAGGATAGTGAGCGTGCTTTAATGTATCGTAGGCCTAGATAGTGATAGTATAAATACGATCTAAAAGTATAATTTTACACTTTTGAGAAAAGTGTTATAATGTAAAAAAATGATAAAGTAGGGAGGATGATGGGATGTCACTTGAAATGGAGCAAAGGATTGCCAAGCTTGAGAAGGAAATGATGGATTTGAGGCAGGAGCTGGATATCTTAAAACAGCAACATTCTGTTGGTCAATCAACGACAATAAATGCTAGAAAAACAATGATTGAACAATCTTCACCATTGACACAACAAAAACCAACTATTACTTCCAAGCCAAAAGCAAAGCCATTACCTGATAAAAAGAAGCAACCACAGCAATCGCTGGAGGAACGTATCATGTGGGCTTTACCAAAAATATTTATGGTAATTTTAGTGATGGGGGTGCTTTGGGGTCTTAAGCTCGTCAGTGATTATGGTTATTTATCGAATGAGGTTAAAATCATCCTCGCCTATGCATTATCGATTTTCTTAGCAGTACTAGCATATGTGCTGGAGCATAGAAAAAAGGGATCTCCAGCTATCACCATTTCCTTATATGGTGGGGCATTTATCGTAGGAATTCTAACAACAGCGGCCAGCGCAATATTGTATGAAATCATTGGCTTATCGCTGGCACTCGTCATTGCCATCATCTATATCGGCTATGGGATTGCCATTAGTTACTTGAAGAAAAATGAGATATTAACAGTGTTTGTAGCCTTCACTTCACTCTTATTACCATATTTACTTGAATATATGGACTTTAATGCTGTTATTATCTTAATTTATGTTATTGCGTTATTTGCAATGCTACAATTTGTCATTTATCAGCATAAGCAAAAACTAGCTCTCTATATAGCAACCTTTTTTTCTATGCTAGCTGTTAGCATTATCGCGTTTATGAACATCGATAATCGAGCTATAATGGCATTTGGCTTGGTTGCTATATTAGTTATTTACTATACGAGTTGGTGCCGTTTATTTAATATTGAATCTAAATGGAAGCATATTCATGTTGGTCTTCAATTTAGTCTAGGTGTTTTTGGCTTATTGCTTATGAACCTGATGATTAGACCAATCGAATATAGCGAAGCGCTTTTACTCGTATTGGTCATCTTGTTTGCGACTTTAGCGGGTTATGGCTATAGGCAAAAATGGCAGGAGGCATTTGATAGTGCCATCACACTCGCATTTATCGCCCTATGTAATATGCTACTTATTATGAATGTTCCAGAGAAAGTAGAAAATTTGCTATTACCGTTTATCGCATTTACAGGTGTTATGATGAGCTTACGTTTACGAGCGAGCCTGATGAAGGTCGTCAGCTCCATGATATTTGCGATTACCATTATCATAAGCTTTATCATTCATGAGCCGACACCATTTTTCAGCATTTCCCATGCTAGCTTACTAATGCCAGTCATCTATTTGTTGCTTATTTATCTATATGCAATGCGACCAAAGGAGTCACTTACTGTATTTGAAAAACTGATGAAGGATTTATATATAGTAGACTTTTTAGCGGTCATAACGACAGGTTACTTCTTAGCCTATATTAGTAAGCTTGATGCAACTTATTTTGTGGGTGTTAGCAACGCCCCACATATGATGAGTATCATGCTGGCTGTCTTATTTGCGGCATCCCTTCTAGTGCCAGCAAAATATAAAGGACGCGCATTAACACCAGTAATCGGAACATTTTTCCTGTTTTTCACGCTGTCAATTGGTATACTTCCAGTCGAAATGCAGGGAATTGTATGGCTTCATATACTAACAAGAATCATTTATATTGTTGTGCTTGTGGCAATTTTACTAGATGTGCTGATGAAAGGTCGTATTTATCAAATTTATCAACAACAGATGGAGAAATACGTAGATCCAACAGTGAGTGCCGGCATTGTGTTGATAATGCTATCCATTTGGGGATTCGTGCATCAGCTAGCCTACAACTATCTACTGGACTGGAAGCTCAGCATCGCACTTTCTACCATTACACTTTTTGTGACAGCCAGTATCGCCCTATGGCTTAGCACGGTGCGCAACTTCCGTACATTACGCTTAACGGGCTTTACAATCTTAGTTATTGCGTTTATTAAGCTTATCTTCTTCGATTTATCTGCACTAGATTTATTAATACGAGCTGTTTTGTTTATTGTGATTGGAGGGGTAGGATTGTTGTTGTCGGGTAGGTTGTTGAGGAATGATAATTAGGGGAATTTGATAGGTTTAGAAAAACACATGGACAATTAAAATATAATTTATTGTCCATGTGTTAATTTTTTACTTTTCTAGTATGATTTCTTCGATAATATTTTTTTTAGGTGGAGAAGGAGGTACGTTTGGATTATTACTGCCTCCTGGATTATTTGAACCGCCGTTATTTCCTGGTGAAACAATGCTTTCACCAAAAGTTACTGAGGCACCTCCATCAACAATAATAGTATCGGCTACAATGGCACCTTTAATATGAGCTCCAGCCTCCACTTTAACGTTAGCATTAGGAGCTATTATATGTTGACCCGTTGAAGTAAATCCTCCATTAAATGTGACATTATCCCCGCCTGTATAAATATTTCCTTTTACGCTAGCCCCAGCAGCGAATGTTAAATCAGCCTCTTGAGCATAAAAGGAGCCTGAAATTTTAGTATCAGCAGAAAAATTAACTGGAGCTGTGCCACTATACGAAAAATTCACCTGATTTACATCGCCATTTTGGTTAAATGAACCAGTAATATTTACAGAATTTTGAACATAAATATTTAATTTCCCTGTTCCTACTATTTCAATATGTCCTCTTAAAATATCAAGGTTTTCAATATACAGGTCCTTATCTGTATCTCCAACATTAATAATTATTTTATTGTTTTGATCGACTTTAAATTGTTTAAAATGTGTATCCCCTGTTAAATTAAGTGTGTAATTATTTGTCATCCAGTTATCTGCTTGGAAATTGCCATTATTAATAATATTAGTTTTATTCCACTGACTAGCTGCGACTTCTTCATTTGGTGGATAATTTAACTGAGATAGATCATTCATTTTATCGCTAGGAAATGGTGCAAGTACATTGCCCGCAGGAAAATCCTTTGCTGCGGTTACTTGATTTTTTAAGTATTCTAAGCCTGGATTATCAACATTAAAATTTTCAGAAGAAGTGCCTATACTCCCGGTGATAGATGATCCACCGGTTAATGAAATGTTACCTCCAGCACTTGCCACATTCCCATCAATTTTTCCTCCAGCATTTACAATTATATTGCCTTTTGTTTGCACAGTAAAATCACTTGGAACATAATGATTTTCATTTGAATTACCATTTGAGCCCCCATTATTAGAACCCCCGTTGTTAGTTTCTTCGTTATCATTTGAATTTGTATATTCTAATGCGATTTTTATGCTTTGTTGCAAGGTTCTTTCTATGGATGTTCCTTCAAATTGCCCTGTTGATTCAATCACATATTGAAGTTCATTTTGGTTTATTTTCTCTAATGTAAGATTAACTATTGCTTTAGGTGTTTTTCCAAATTGATTTTCGAAATCAAGATTATTAATTATATCTTTTTTATCGTTCTCGGTTGTAGGATAGCCCAGTGAATTTAATTCAACGATTAAAAAGTTACTGAATTCTGGTTTAGGTTTATTTGGGTCTTTTTCAAAAGCGAGTTTTGCCTCATCGTATTTTTCAACTGCCGCATTATAGGCAGTTTCTATATTTTGATTAAAATTTTCACGTCCATAATTCAATCCAGCTTCCGCAATATAGTAGATAGATTGGTCATCTCTTTCATGAGCAGAAGTAGTTAATGTATTGTTAGAGAATCTTAAAATACTTAATCCGAGCACAGTTACTAAAATAATAGTTAAAAAGACGAGTAGAAAAGCATAGCCTTTCTCGTTTCTCAATAAAGATGTATGTCTTTTCATAAAACTCCCCCTATTTTCTAATTTTTTGCGATTATGGTTTTTTTCTTGATGTTAATTCTGTTCGTATTTCTTGATCGTGTTTGCTTTTTAAACGTATAGTAAGGGTAGAGCTACTCTCTTGGTTACTAAGTTCGAATACTTCTATATCAGTGGCGATAGTTTCACCATTACGTGTAATTTCATTGTCAGAAAGTACGTATGTTTGCTCAATCTTTACCCCATCGACTATAGTTGTAAAAGTGTAGGTAGCTTCGTCAAATTTTACTGATTTCCGAAAATCCTTCGTAATCAACTTAAGAACAATAGATGTATTCTGTAACTCTTTATTTTTAGTTAGTTGTTTTTGATAAGTAGATGTGCTAAATCCTAATATATTCATTAAAAGAACGGAAATGATACTAAATATGACTAATACTGCTAGCACTTCAACTAGGGTTAAACCCTGTTGCTGTTTAATTCGCATATGTTTATCAGCCTCCTAACTTGTATCTGTTTTCTATCTTGCTTTTTAACGTTTCAGTCCCATTAACTTCCTCATAGACTTCTACAACAATCGTTGTTAACTGTAATTCTGGATGAACATTGTCCTTCTCCATTTTTAATTTTATTCTTATATTATCTTTTTGCTTTTCCCAAGAGTTTAGATTTCCCACATATTCAGGTTCTGATGGGGTAGAGGATCGACTTTGCTCATTTAACTTACTTACAATTTCTTCAGGTGTGTTATAAATTCTATGTTTATAGATGTTTTCCATTTCCTTTTGCGCAATATAGGTAGCATTTACAATATCTCCAGAGGTTGCTGTTGTTTTATTAGATTGCATAAATAACCCCATGAAACTCAAAAGTATGATAGAGATTAAAACAATTGAAGCGATAACTTCTACTAAAGTAAGACCTTGTTCTTGATTAACATAACTAGTCTTTCTCATTTTTCTCCTCCCAAAATAAATAATTTTTTCTATAGATGATTCTTTTCAATTGAAATATCAAATTACATTAAATGTTAAATCTAAAAAGTGATTTAATTTAATAATTCTATTCATATATTTTTAATTACTTCTTCCTACTTCATTTGGAACCATTAAAGCTCCTTTGATTGAAACTAGATAAAAATGACTATTAAGGATATTATAACGAAATTCTAGAACTATATCTAATGGAATTTATCTTAATTTATAATTCAATAGAACTACTTTTTGAATATTTTTTGAATGATTACAGAAGTTTTAAAAAAAAATCGGAAAAAAGTTGTATTTTTATTAGTGTCAAAATACTATAGATGTAGTATCATTTTGTATATAAATAGAAATTCCATTAGTGAATGGAAGGGTGAGATGGATGAAAACATACATAAAAATAATTAGTATCATATTGGCAATGGTTCTAATTGTAGGAATTTTTGTTCCATCACTTGTGCTAAATGGCACAGTCTTTGCGAAAGAAAGTCCTGAAGATTCAACAATTGGTGGTATTTCGGTTGAAGGGCTAAATAAAGAAGAGATCCTCCAGACTATTCGTGATGCTGTGGAGAAATGGCAGGAAACGCCCCTTATTATTAGTGGTGGTGGTACTGAGCAGGAACTGGATGCACATGATTTACAGTTTGATATAGAGCAGGTGGTTACTCAATATGAGGAGCTGTCAAAAAAGCCATGGTTTGCCTTTTGGGAAAGTAAAAGAACCGTTCAGCTTCCAATCCCAGTAATAGCTGGTGTCAATACAAAGAAAGCTGTGAAAAGTAAATCGCAATGGAAAACAGAGGAAACAATTGCGATGGTTCTTAATCAGGCTGGAAATTTAGGCAGCCATCAGATTAATACGGAATTAGTAGATATAAGTTCATTAGAGAATGAACGAATTGCGTTTCAAATAAGTGATATTCCGAAGAATGTTGACAATTTAGAGGGATTGCTTGATACGCTTAATAATCAGTTAATTGCTCCGAATCAAAAAATGTCTCTGCTTCAGTTGCTTGGAGAGCAGGCGAATTCGGTTCATATAGAAACCCTTAATTTTATTGCTTCAATGGTCTATAGCACGATCCTACAAACAGATTATGCGATTGTAGAACGTCATGCTCAAGCCGTTCCACCCTCTTACCTACAGCAAGGGTTGGAGGCAGAGCTGAATGTTGTACTTGCCAAGGATTTGCAATTTTTAAATACCTCAGCTCAGCTTAGTAAATTAAAAGCTACGATGGAAGGAAATCAGCTGAAAATTGAAATATGGTCTGCGGAAAAAGACAAGGAAGTGACCGTTCGTGTGACCAAGGATAAGATCGTCAGACCGAGAATTATAGCTCGCTATTCAGATGAGCTAGCTGCTGGTCAGGAAAAGATTGAGCAGGAGGGGCAGGAGGGCGTTCGTATTGAGATTTATCGCTCTATCCGTGTCAATGGCGGCTCTTCGGAGGAACAGCTTGTTAGTCGAGACTATTATTCTCCTGTCAACCGTATTGTTGTACGATCATCTCGTAAGCTTGAAGCCTCTGAAAGTGTCGTGACAGATCAGCAAAAGACAGCAACAGATTCTGATTTACAGATGGATTTAGATGGTAATGGCTTACCTGATGCAAATACATCTACAACAGAACAGAAGCAAGATGGACCAGAAATTGTCTATGGCTACTATGATAAGGGCGGAAATTTTGTACAAACAAGCCCTTAAAAGAGAGGAGTACTTTTCATGTCAGCAAAAGCTGGAAGGAAACGACTAGGTGATTTACTCGTAGAATCAGGTGTAATTACACCACAGCAATTAGAGTACGCGCTAACTGAAAAGTCAAAAGAAGAAAAGCTTGGTGACTTTTTAATTAAAAAGAATTACTTAACAGAGCAGCAGCTTATTGAAGTACTTGAGTTTCAGCTTGGGATACCTCATATTAATTTAAATCAATATACGATTAGCCCTGATTTACTGCAGTTGATACCTGCTGAGTTAGCAAAACGCGCGAACATTATGCCAGTGCGCAAGGAAAGAAATAAGCTCTTTATTGCCATGGCAGACCCGATGGATTACTTTGCTATCGAGGAAGTGCGTATGGCTACAGGCTGTCAAATTGAAACAAGTATTGCGGCGAAGGACGATTTGTATCGAACAATTACCAAATACTATGACCTACAGGAATCAATGGATGCAGCTCTGTCCGATATGGCAACATCCAGCATTGATATGCAAACGGATATCGAACGTGAGGATTCACCAATTGTTCGCCTTGTTAATCAAATTATTGCAAATGGTGTGGCACAACGAGCTAGTGATATTCACTTTGACCCTCAAGAAACTGAGCTACGTGTACGTTATCGAGTTGATGGTGTTCTCAGAACAGAGCGTTCCTTACCAAGAAATATGCAAAGTGTTGTATTAGCCCGAATAAAAATTATGGGGAATCTCAATATTACAGAAAATCGAATTCCACAGGATGGGCGTATTAAATCAACCATTAATTTCCGACCGATTGATATTCGACTTTCCACTCTACCAACCGTTTATGGAGAAAAGGTCGTAATGCGTATTTTAGATTTAGCAAACGCTGTAAATGGTATTGAGCAGCTTGATTTTTCTGATCAAAATGAAGCATTATTTCGCTCCATGATTGAGCATCCCAATGGTATTGTCCTGATAACAGGTCCAACTGGATCAGGGAAATCCTCCACACTTTATGCGGCTTTAAATGAATTAAACGACGATGGTGTCAATATTATTACCGTCGAAGATCCTGTTGAGTATCAATTATCTGGTGTGAATCAGATTCAGGTAAAGGAAGAGGTTGGGCTCACATTCGCAACAGGACTACGTTCTATCCTGCGTCAAGACCCAGATATTGTAATGATTGGGGAAATTAGAGATTTAGAAACAGCGCAAATTGCTACACGTGCATCGTTAACAGGGCATTTAGTGTTAAGTACCCTACATACAAATAGTGCCATCGATTCTATATCACGATTGCAGGATATGGGTATTGAATCATTTTTATTATCGTCTTCATTAGTCGGAATTATGGCACAGCGGCTTGTTAGACGAAATTGTAGGGATTGCTCTGAAATCTATACATTTACTGAATATGAGTTAGCTATTTTAAAAGATAACGGTATACAAGATATAACACATGGACGTAAGGGACGTGGCTGTGCGGCATGTAATTTTACTGGTTATCGCGGTAGGATGGCTATTCATGAAATCCTACCAGTTGATCGTCATGTGAAGGAATTAATTATCCATGAGGTTGGCGATCAGAAAATCAGAGAATATATGAAGCAGCAACACTTTAAAACATTGCTAATGGATGGTTTACAAAAGGTTGCGGTAGGACAGACAACAATATCTGAAATCTTACGTGTTGCAAGTAAAGAGTAGGAGGTGAGTGAAATGACAGCATATTCAATTATTGAGTTATTACATCGTTCCTTTGAAGTGAAGGCATCTGATTTACATTTAACAAAAGGGGTGCCACCTGTTTATCGAATTCATGGACAGCTTGAGCACTATGGCACTGAGCCATTAGATAGTGCCGATTTATTAGAAATGGTGAAAACGATTTTACCTGTTCATAAGCAGCAGGAATTCGAGGAGAAGGGGGAGACGGATTTTAACTATTCTCTACCTGGAAAATGTCGTTTTCGTGTTAATGCTTATCATCAGCGCAATGAGGTATCGGTAGCGGCTCGTTTAATTGAAGCAAAAATACCTTCCATTGAAACGTTAAATATGCCGCAGGTGCTGTATCAGCTTGCGGAAAAGCCACAGGGATTAATTTTAGTAACAGGTCCAACTGGCTCTGGTAAATCCACGACGCTGGCTGCCATGATTGACTACATTAATGAAACGAGAGCAAAGCATATTATTACACTTGAGGACCCGATCGAATACTTACACTCACATAAAAAATCCATTATCAATCAGCGTGAGGTTGGTGTCGATACGAAAAGCTTTGCTAATGGCTTAAGAGCTTCATTACGTCAGGACCCTGACATTATTTTAGTAGGGGAAATGCGTGACTATGAAACAATCTCTACAGCAATAACTGCCGCAGAGACAGGTCACTTAGTGATGGCGACACTACATACTAGTAGTGCACCAACGACAATTGACCGTATTATCGATGTTTTTCCGCCCCATCAGCAGGCACAAATTCGCGTTCAGCTAGCCAATGTCTTGCAGGGCATTATTTCGCAAAGATTATTTGTTCGCAAGGACGTAAAGGGACGTATAGCAGCAACAGAAATTCTCGTGCAGGCACCGTCCATTTCGAATTTAATTCGCAATGAAAAGGTACACCAAATTCCAAGTGTGATGCAAACAAGTAAGGCACTAGGCATGCATACGCTTCAATCGTCAATCCAGCAATTAATTACAACAGGGAAAATCTCACTTGAGGATGCGAGACCGTATATGAATGCGGGGGAATATAGTTGACCGTATTTCGCTATAATGGGCGCACAAAAGCAGGCGTACAGAAAAAGGGTGTTATTGAAGCATCAAATAAACAGGCTGCGATTGAAAAGCTACGCAAGCAAGGAATTAATGCGCGTGAGGTACAGGAATCCACGAGTATTTTACATAAGGAGCTTGCGATTGCTCGAAAGGTAAAGCATCAGGACTTTGTTGTCTATTGCCGTCAGTATGCCACATTAATCCGTGCTGGTATTTCTGTTGTAGAGGCTACCCAAATTTTAGCCGCACAAACTAAAAATAAAACGTTAAAAAAGGCACTGCTTGAGGTGGAAGAGGATATACGGAGCGGTACAGCCTTTTCAGATGCTGCAGCCAAGCATCCAAAGGTATTTCCAATTCTATTTGTTAATATGATGCGGGCTGGAGAGGCTACAGGAAGTATTGATGATACATTAGACCGACTAGCCAATACTTTAGAGAAGCAGTATAGCATCAAGAAAAAAATAACATCGGCACTTACCTACCCTGCGGTTTTATCCATTTTAACCATTGCCGTTGGTTTGTTTTTAATGGTCTTTATTGTACCAACCTTTATGGCTACCTTTAAGGATATGGATATGGAAATGCCACTACTAACAGTAATTGTCGTTGGAATAAGTGATTGGCTTATTGCTAACTGGTATTTTGTGATTCTAGCCCTGGTGATCATCGTTGTGGGCTTTAATCTTTTATATAAAAAGAATAAAGAATTTCATTATTCAATCAATATTATGATTTTGCGTATGCCTATTTTTGGTTCATTAATGCAAAAAAGCGTTATTGCTCGAATGACACGAACATTAGCTACGCTATTTAGTAGCTCTGTGCCAATCTTAAACGCTTTAACCATCGTTGAAAAGGTAGCAGGCAATCCTGTTATAGCCAAGGTGGTTTTAGAGGCTCGGGATAATTTAGAAAAGGGTG
Organism: Lysinibacillus sp. FW301-JW8; assembly: GCF_058788755.1. NCBI lineage: Bacteria > Bacillati > Bacillota > Bacilli > Caryophanales > Bacillaceae > Lysinibacillus > Lysinibacillus sp. FW301-JW8. Next base: position 64,437 of record NZ_JBYTBB010000015.1, on the reverse strand, counting down.
GCACCTTATCCGAGCCCCTCGAAAAAAGCTGGCTCTTCCCACCACTTGTCTCACAAATGGCTGCTATCGGTGAACGAACAGGCTCACTCGATTATATGCTAGAAAAGGTAGCGGACTTTTATGAGGAGGAAGTAGATCGTGCAGTCGATACCCTAAAATCACTTGTTGAGCCATTAATGATTTTAGTGCTGGCAATGGTAGTGGGTATTATTGTTGCTGCGATTTTCTTACCGATGTTCCAGCTATATGAAAATATGTAATAGTAGAATTTTTGGTTATTTTTCTAGAATGATATGCTCTCACTATTATAATTTAGTGCAGTATTGAATTGTCTACCTTTAAAAAGGAAGTACGTGTCGACACACTTCATATAGAAAAAATAGTTTAAGGAGGAATTGAGTATGTTCAAAAAATTATTGAACAAAAAGCTTTTGAAAAATCAGAAAGGTTTAACGTTAATTGAGTTATTAGCAGTTATCGTAATTTTAGCGATTGTTGCTGCGATTGCTGTTCCTGCGATCGGTAATATTATACAAAATTCTAAATACAATGCAATTAAAGCAGATGCAATCAATGTCTTAAATTCAGCGAATCTGTATTATACAGATACTACTTCTAGCAGCGCTAAGGATCCTGTAACTACTCAAGATTTGATAAATGAAGGCTTTTTAAAGTCTGTTGGTAAATTACCACTTGACGCAAAAGTTTCAAAGACTAAACTTGAATTAAATACTACAGTTACAGGAGTTTTGAATTATACTATTAATTTTGAGAATGCAACACTTGAAACAATTAATAAAGATACTAAAAAAGGTAGCGAGATCACAACTTCTTATGTAGTAGGATCTAATAAATAATGTAACGATAGTCCTCCCAACTTCCCCAGAGATGCCTATGTATTTCTGGGTGGGAAATGGATGACTAATAAATTCACCTATGAAGTAGCTTAAAAAAGGGGGTCTTTTCACATGTTGAAGAGAAAGAAAAAATCGTATGTGTCCCTCGAATTGAAGGATTATGTTCTTCGTGCCATTGTGGCGGAAGGACCTGATCCTTCACGTTGGCGGCATTATGAGCTGCCATTAGCACATGGCATTCTTGAAAATGGCATTATCCATGATGAGGTCGCTTTATTTGAAGCAATGAATCAAGAAGTGGTGAAATGGGTTGGCAAAAAACAATTGGCTCGAATGTTTGTGCCAGATATGTCTGTTCTTTTGAAAAGCTTTGATATGCCCCATGACTTAAAACAGGAGGAGCTTCGAGGCTATGCCGAAATGGAGATTGGGCACTCAATTCATCTACCATTTCAGGAACCACTTATTGATGTTTATGATGCTGATCCGCTTGATGGTAGGGCACAATTATATGCTGCGCCCTCCGAGGAAGTGAATAAAATTGTGGCGATGCTCCTTGATATTGCGCTGGAGCCAGAGGCAGCGGATATCCGGGCTCTTTGTAATATCCGTTTATTGCATTATTTACAGCTACTGGAGATGGATAAAACCTATTTAATTGCAGAATGGTCTATTAATGAGCTATCTATTAGCATATTTTCACAGGGCAATGTGGAATTTTTACGCTATCAATCAATTGATACAAATATGGAGCAATGGGAAAGCAAGGCACAGGGCGAATATAGCTATGACTTTCAATATAATGGCGAGCTAGAGGATTATCGGATGATTGTTATGGATCAGGTGCTGGAAATTGATCGTATGATGAACTTCTTCCGTTTTTCTTTACATAAGGGTGAAAAAACGGTTGATGAAATCATTATTTTAGGGGACAATCCTTTATTACCTACCATTAGTGAGTTTTTACGTGCCAATTTAGGTGTGCCATTAACGGAGTTAAATGATCAGATGCTTCAAAAGAAATTTCCGCAGTTTACAAGAGCTTTTTCCTCCTTGCTTGGACTAGCATTGAAGGAGGTTAACGGATGATTCCAGAAATTAACCTCTTACCGAAATTAGAGAAGCGGAAAACCTCGCCATTGTTGATTTATATGATTCTAGCTATAATCCTTATTATTTTAGCGTTTATGACCTATCTATTTTTTGATGCTAGGGCAGCGTTAAAGGATTTATCAGTAGAAGAGCGACGCTTAGTGGAAAGGCAGGAGCAGCTACAAAATGATATCGCGACAAAGCAAAGTCAAAATACTGGCTCATTAAAGCAATCTGTTCACTATGTACAAAGTGTTGCTTATCCCGTAACGCCATTAATTGATGAAACAAATGCACTGTTACCAAGCCCAAGTTATTTACGTAGCTATTCATTTGGTACGAACCAAGTAACAATTGAGGCGGATTTTGAAACTATGACAGCTATTTCAAAATACGTTGAGCGTTTATTAGCAAGCCCTTATTTTACAGATACACAAATCGGCTCCATTACTAATTTTGACATTGAGCTAGGGGAGCAGGACAAGGACTTACCTGCAGAGGAAAAGTTTAAGCAGATGCCACGTTACTCAGTTTCCATTACAGCTACTATTGACTTTATGTATCTGGTAGGGGGACGAAGCTAATGACGAAATACCTAAATAGTAAAAAATCAGGCATACTATTGCTTGTCCTGTTGATAGCCTCCTTATTGTTTGCTCTCTATTATTATGTTATTTTGCCAAAAAAGGATGATGTACGAGCGAAGGAAGCTAGTATTCAAAGTCTGCAAACGGAGATTAAAAGCTTAGAGCAATCCCTTACCTCCTTTGATGAGCAGCTAGAGGTTCCTATGCAGGATACTTTAGAGATGCAAAAAAAGGTGCCTAGTGCAAGAGCGGTCGAGCAGGTATTAAGAGATATGGTGGAAATTGAAGAGGTGACAGGTACGCGCATGGAGTCACTAACCTTTAATAATTATGATGAGCCTGTAGCGAATGCCAATGTGGATCAATCGAATACAGTTGCTGAGGCGGAGGCAAAGGTCAATGAGGAAAATCAAGAGAATACGGAAACTCCACCTGTTTCTACGATTGCCCAAGAAAATATTCCACCAGAGCTGAAGCTAGTAACCTTTACCTTTGATATTGGTGCCTTAACATTTGACTCAATGGTTACCTTTTTAAAGGAAGTGGAAAAGCTTGAACGTGTTATGAAAATTGATACGATTAATATGACCATCCCTGGTGAGCAAGAAAAGCTAGATAAAGAGGCGGATAATACTATTAAGGCTACTGTACAGATTACGACGTTCTATTACGAGGGACAAGAATAAAGCTAGGCGCGCATACTTTATATGTATGGGCGCCTCTTAGTTTAGGAGGACATAAAAATGGAAATGGCTTATACCGTGACAGTATTTATTTTTGGGCTTGTTTTTGGCTCTTTTTTTAATGTGGTCGGCTTACGTGTACCAGTAAAGGAGTCCATTGTGCGACCACCATCACATTGCACAAATTGTCAGAGACAGTTAACAGCCCTTGATTTAGTACCTGTGTTGTCCTATGTATGGCTAGGAGGCAAATGCCGTAGCTGCGGACAAAAAATTTCTTGGATTTATCCTTTCATGGAGCTTATGACTGGGGTTTTATTTGCATTTGCCTATTGGAAGCTAGGCTTTACTGTAGAATTTTTTGTAGCCATTTTATTAATTTCATTACTTGTTATTATTGTTGTCTCGGATTTTGCCTATATGCTTATTCCTGATAAAGTACTACTCGTTTTTCTACCGCTGCTCTTTTTAGGACGTGTACTTTCACCGTTATCACCTTGGTGGGATAGTGCACTGGGTGCAGTCGTTGGCTTTGGCATATTATATAGTATTGCTGTGCTGTCAAAGGGAGGTATGGGTGGAGGAGATATTAAATTATTCTTTTTACTTGGGCTTGTATTGGGCACACTACATGCACTCTTAACATTATTTATAGCCGCTGTAATCGGGATGATTGTAGGCATTATAGTGCTAAGGATACGGCAGCAGGGCAGAAAGACGCCGATACCATTTGGTCCATCCATTGCAGCTGCGGCTATAGTTGTCTATTTTTATGGAGATGCCTTAATGAATTGGTATCTTGGGTTGTGGTAAGGAATAACTTACAATCTTGGAGGGGATAAAGTGAAGCCAGTAATTGGCATAACGGTCTTTGTGGAGGATGATTTGTCAGCAAGATTAAATGCTGCCTATAGCAATAGTATTATCGAAGCTGGGGGCATTCCGCTAATTATTCCTCTTGGCATAGAGGAGGATGTTGCACAAATTTTGTCGTTGACAGATGGATTATTGCTATCAGGAGGCTGTGATGTCCATCCATTTCTCTTTGATGCAGAGCCAGCACCTAAATTAGGGAAGGTACACCCTGAAAGAGATTCTGTAGAGCTTGCTTTAATCGAGGCAGCTTTTATTCGAAAGATGCCGATTTTTGGTATTTGTCGTGGTATTCAAATATTAAATGTTGCTCTTGGAGGCAATGTCTATCAGGATATGGAGAGCGAATATCATAGTAAAAAATTATTGAAGCATATGCAGCAGGCGGCTCGGGGCGTTGCTACTCACTATGTTACAGTTACACCTGATACATTATTAAACAGAATCACCAAAAAAGAGAAAATAGCGGTAAATTCCTTTCATCATCAAGCAGTTAATGTATTAGCTGAGAAATTAAAGGTTGCTGCCAAATCCAGTGATGGAATTGTAGAAGCAATTGTACACGAGGACCACCCATTTTGTTTAGCGGTACAGTGGCATCCAGAGGAGCAGGCGATGGCAGGAGATGAAGCATCAAAAAAAATATTTACTGCTTTTATAAAGGCAAGCCTGAAATTCAAAGTAGAGGCATAGTGCTTACAAGGAATCCATATTAAAGTGGATTCTTTTTTTTGTAAACCTCCTAAACAAAAGGAAGATGGCGAAAAATCTCCTTCGACATCTTCTTGCTTTAAAACAATGGGGGTATTTAATGTCCCCAATTACGCACAAACGCAGGAAGTAGGGGATGAGTAGGATTACAACGCTTTGCTGACGATAGCTCCAGCATTTCCTCTTCATTATCATCAGTCACCGAAATAAAAACAAAGATGCTTTCGTCAATAATGCCCTCCTGCTTCAATTCATACATCGTATCACTCATTGCTTGATGAAGCATTTCTTTATGTTCAACAAATTTTTCGTCTTTGATATGCAATATAATATCTAATAATTCACGACTTACCTTTTCGAGCATATTCGTTTCATCGTAATGTAAATATTCATCCTTTAAAAAGCGATAATCTTCGGGATCGTCCTCATAGTTCTGACCAATTTCAATAAGTGATTTTTCAGTTCCCATTGTTAAATAAAGGCTGCCGCAATCACCACCTGTCACTAGAACAGCCGCATAAATTTGTTCATCGTTTAAGGAGCTATACATTGTCGTATAAGCCTCTTGCACAGCCTGCTTGATTTTTTGTTTCAAATAGACGCACTCCCTATGTAAATTGTATTTTGTTCTATGTCTAAAATTAAGAAAAAGAGGTATATGCTCATCGGGGAACATATCATCCTCTTAAAATCATCCATTAATTTTATATTTTTTATTGTACACGACGATAAAGGCCTACAACTTGCCCTAAAATAGAAACTTGATCGACAATAATTGGCTCCATTGTGGAGTTTTCAGGCTGTAAACGGAAATGATTTTTTTCCTTAAAGAAACGCTTAACCGTTGCTTCATCCTCTTCTGTCATAGCCACGACAATATCCCCGTTATCTGCTGTTGATTTTTGCTTTACAATAACTAAATCCCCATCTAAAATACCAGCTTCAATCATGGATTCACCCATAATTTCTAGCATAAATAATTGATCCTCGCTTGTCCCATATGTATCTGGCAGCGGGAAATACTCTTCGATATTTTCAATAGCTGTAATTGGAGAACCTGCTGTAACCTTCCCTACAAGTGGAACGTGAATAACATTTTGCTTTTGGATAGAGTCTTCTGGCTCTAAAATTTCAATCGCACGTGGCTTCGTTGGGTCACGGCGGATAAAGCCCTTTTGCTCTAAACGAGCTAAATGTCCATGAACCGTTGAGCTTGAAGCAAGTCCAACTGCTTCACCAATTTCACGTACTGATGGCGGATACCCCTTTGCGCGTACTTCTTCTTTGATAAAGGCTAAAATGTCTTCTTGTCTTTTCGAAACTTTTTTCATGATTGCTCACCTCTTTTTTCTTTTATTTCTACTTATTAGATAGTATATCAGAATGCGAACACTTATGCAAACATAGGTTCGAAAAGTGTTTGACAAAAACATTCGTTCGCACTATTATAAGAACATACATTCCGAACAAACATTCTTGAAATGAGGTCATAACGATGAATTGGTTAAAGAAAAATCCGCATATCTCCATTTTATTAGGGGCTTGCCTACTATTTGCAGGATACCTTTACATAACAGATCCTGGTGAGGTGACTTACAAGGAAATACAAGTGGAACATGGTGATAACCTATGGTCGTTAGCAGAGCAATACCGTGGTAAAATGAGTAAGGAAGACTGGATTAACCTTGTAAAGGCAGAAAATGAATTACCAAATGTTCAAATTGTTGCTGGTAAATCATTAGTCATTCCAGTGGTGGGAAACCAAGCCAATCCCATAAACTCTATTGAAATAGCGAGAAATGAACCATGATAAATAAACAACAATCAGCCGTCATCTATTGCCGCGTGAGTACAGAAAAAGAGACACAAAGTTCCTCGCTGGAGCGCCAGCAGGAAGAATTAACGCATTATGCCAAGGTGCAGGGCTACAATATAAAGGGCATTTATTTAGATCAGCATAGTGGTTATGATGTGGAGCGAGATGGCTTACTTGAAATGCTTGATTTTATTAAAGAAGAGGAAATTAATGCGCTATTTGTCCAGGATGAAACACGCTTAGGACGTGGTAATGCCAGAATGGCGGTGCTGCATTTATTACAAAAAACAGAAACAGATGTTTTCTCCATGCGAGATGCAGGACCTGTACAATTAAATGAAATGGATACGATGCTGCTAGAAATATTAGCGATAGTAGAGGAATACCAGCGTAGAATCCATAATGCTAAAATACGGCGTGGTATGCGTCGAGCTGTTGAAAAGGGCTATAGACCTGAAAATAATCTATCGAATCGTGGAAATCCAAATGGACAGGAGCGTAAGGAAGTGCCGATTGAGGAAATCATTAAGCTTCGAAACAAGGGTTTTACGTTTGAGGAGATTGCCATGACACTTCGAGGCTTAGGCTTTGATGTTAGTAAGGCAACAGTACATCGAAGATATCGGGAGCATCAGAAGAAGTTGATAGGTGAATAAAGTAAGATCAGTGGGATTTTTGTCATCCCACTGATGAAATAGGAGAGTAAGATTAATACAAGCTTTCAATCACTATATTTTCGAGCAGTTTAAATTGATGTTATTGACTTATTCTGTCGTAAAACATAATGGGTTAAAATGTCTCTAACTCTACTATATTTATTTGCAAATTGTTAGAAGTGTACTTTCCCTTTGCTTGATTGAAACCAGCATATTGCTATACCCACTCCTCACCTAAAACAGCATAATAGTATTCATCCCACCATTCCTCACCATTTGGGATACATTTTTTAAAATATCCTTCACGTCTCATGCCGATTTTCTCCATAACCCGATAGGAGGCAATATTTTCTGGCTGACACGTTGCAATGATCCGATGCAGGTTCATTTCCTTGAATCCATAGTGCAGTACAGCTTTTGCTGCCTCAGAAGCATAGCCTTTGTTGTAGTAATTCGGATGAAAAACCCAACCAATTTCAAATGTATGGTCGCCAAAATATTGATGAAAAGCAATATGACCAATTATCAAATTTCCTTCTATTAAAACAACTGGAAAGTATTTTGCCTGTTCGCAACTATTGTCTGATACAAAATTCTTAGCCATATCCTCGTTAAAAACACCCTCTGGTATATACTTCATGACCTGACTATTTGACGTATATTCATAGACTGCCTGCCAATCGTCCTCCTTAAATTTTCGTATGCATAATCTATTTGTTTCTATCTTCAACGTCTTTTCCTCCATGTATGTAATTTTAAAGGCTCTACTATAGTTATACACATCTAACTCCTGAAAGTCATGTTATTAGTGGTATTTTTTACTAAAGTAAAAGGGTTGGTATAACTGCATTTTAAGGGAATACATGCTATACTTTGCATACCAAATACATTAAGATATGTACTGGAAAGGTGTGTAATTATGTTATCAAAGGAAAAAATTAAGCGAATCAATGAACTTTCTGCCAAAGCAAAGAATGGGACATTAACGGAGGCGGAAGCGAAGGAGCAGACAGCACTTCGTAAAGAGTATTTAGATACATTTAGAGCAACTATGCGAGATACCATTGAACATGTAAAAGTGGTAGATGTTGAAGGCAATGATGTAACACCAGAGAAGGTTAAACAAGCGAAAAAAAATAAATTTCTAAATTAATGTGACACATTTAGAATAATTACGCCTCAGTGTAATTTCGTCCAGATTTTGAATTGTGTTAGCACAATTCACTCCTTTCAAAATTCGTGACATTCGCTAGAGGCATTATCTTTATTCAGTTGACCTTATATGGTTTATGGCTGTGAAAATATTATAGTTTTTACTTTATAATGAGGCGGAATTTCTACTGAATAATGATAAAGTATGTTACAAAAGGTAAATAGTATAACAAAAGCATTGTTTTCTGTGACAATGTTGACTAAACTGTAAAAGAACAATATATAGGACGAGAAAGGATGTCACAACAAAATGACTCAACATGCGGATCAACTAGCGATTAATGCTATCCGAACATTGTCAATCGATGCAATTGAAAAAGCAAATTCAGGTCACCCAGGTTTACCGATGGGGGCAGCGCCAATGGCTTATACGCTTTGGACAAAACAACTTCACCATAATCCAGCTAATCCAAAATGGTTTAACCGTGATCGTTTTGTACTTTCTGCGGGTCATGGCTCGATGCTTCTGTACAGTCTACTTCATCTAGGTGGCTACGGCTTACCAATGGAGGAAATTCAAAACTTCCGTCAATGGGATTCATTAACTCCAGGACATCCTGAATATGGTCATACAGTTGGAGTAGAGGCAACAACAGGTCCTCTAGGTCAAGGTATTGCTATGACAGTAGGTATGGCAATGGCTGAGCGCCATTTAGCAGCTACTTACAATAAATCAGGTCATGACATTGTTGATCACTATACATTTGCACTTTGTGGCGATGGTGACTTAATGGAAGGTGTAGCGGCAGAAGCTATTTCTTTAGCGGGTCACTTAAAACTTGAAAAATTAATCGTACTTTACGATTCAAATGATATTTCTCTTGATGGTGATTTGGAAAAATCATTCTCAGAAAATGTTCAAAAGCGTTTCGAATCATATGGCTGGAACTATTTAAAAGTAGCAGATGGCACAGATGTTGAAGCCATTAACACAGCTATCGAGGAAGCTAAAAAATCAACTGGCAAACCAACATTGATTGAAGTAAAAACGGTGATTGGTTTCGGTTCCCCAAATAAATCTGGTAAAGCAGATTCACACGGTGCACCACTTGGTACAGATGAAGTCGTATTAACGAAAGCAGCCTATGAATGGGCACATGAGCAATTCCAAATCCCTGCTGAAGTATACGATACATTTAATGCTGCTGCTGAAGTTCAAGGAGCACAGTCTGAAGAAGCTTGGAATGCTAAATTTGCAGCCTATAAACAAGAATTCCCAGAGCTAGCTGCTCAATTTGAAAAAGCTATGAATGGGGAGTTACCGGAGGACTTTGCTTCTGAATTGCCAGTATATGAAGCAGGTAAATCTGTTGCAACACGCTCTTCTTCGGGTGATGCGATTAATGCCATTGCGAAGAAAACACCTTCATTCTTTGGTGGTTCTGCTGACCTTGCAGGCTCTAATAAAACAACGATGAAGGGTGCAGGCGATTTCTCTGCAGAAAATTATGCTGGTCGTAACATCTGGTTTGGTGTTCGTGAATTTGCAATGGGTGCTGCTATGAACGGTATGGCTCTTCATGGTGGATTAAATGTATTTGGTGGTACGTTCTTCGTATTCTCTGATTATGTTCGTCCAGCCGTTCGTCTTTCTGCATTAATGGGTCTACCTGTAACGTATGTATTTACTCATGACTCTATTGCAGTAGGGGAAGATGGTCCAACACATGAGCCAATCGAACATCTTGCATCATTACGTGCAATGCCAAACCTATCTGTTATTCGTCCAGCAGATGCAAATGAATCAGCAGTTGCTTGGGAGCTTGCGGTAGCATCAGAAAAAACACCAACTGTTTTAGTACTATCTCGTCAAAACTTGCCTGTACTTAATGCATCTATTGATACGGTACGTGAAGGTGTTGCGAAGGGTGCTTATACAGTATCGCCAGCTTCAAAAGAAGTGGCAGATGCGATTTTAATTGCAACTGGCTCTGAGGTTTCACTTGCTGTGGAGGCACAAAAAGCATTAAAAGCAGAAGGTATAGATGCAGCAGTTGTATCAATGCCATCTATGGATCGCTTTGAAAAACAAGACGCAGCTTACAAAGAATCGGTTCTTCCAAAAGCTGTGACAAAACGTCTTGCAATTGAAATGGGTGCGTCATTCGGCTGGCATAAATATACTGGCTTTGAAGGTGACGTTCTTGCTATCGACAAGTTCGGCGCATCAGCACCAGGTGAATTAGTAATGGAGAAATATGGATTTACAGTAGAAAATGTTGTTGAGAAGGTAAAAGCTCTCTAATATATTGAGGTACCGCAATACTCAGAAGGTTAAAAGACCTCTGAGTGTTGTGGTATTTTTTCATGTTTGGAAGATTTTATGAGGGAAATCCAAATAGCTGCGCCATGAATACATAGAGTTGCAATAAATATGAAGAAGCTCTTTGCACTTCCTCCAATATTGAGCTCATCGGCTATAATACCACTAAACCAAAGCAGTTGACCTGAAATAAGGATGGAGAGTCCTGCAAACAGTAGACAAAACCAAGTAGGTACATTTTTAAAAAAGACAATCATCAACAATATCGCAGCGAAAAGCAATATGACCTCAAAAATAGGATCGAGTAAAGAAAACGAATGATTCGTAACAAATTGTTTATAAGTAAAATGTGTTTCCATAGAATTCCTCCTTATACTAAATAGTAACGATAATAGAAATAGAAGGTTCAATTTTTCTTAAAATATATACTGCTGTTTTCTTATTTATGTATAATTAGAGAAGATTTTGAAGAAGTGGGGTAGAGAAATGAGAGACTATAGTGTAGTATTATTTGATTTAGACGGTACCTTGTCTGATCCTAAAATCGGTATTACGAAATCTGTCCAATATTCCTTAGAAAAGATGGAGATTATTGAGGAGGATTTGGATAAGCTAGAGATATTTATTGGTCCACCATTGCAAGTATCTCTTGCTGAACAATATGGTATGGATGAGGCACAAATCCAACAAGCGATTGCTTATTATCGGGAGCGATTTTCGAAAAAGGGCATGTACGAAAATAAGCTCTATCCAGATGTTGTGTCCTTATTAGCAAATTTGAAGGAGCAAGGCTATCAATTAGCAGTGGCTACATCTAAGCCAACCATTTTTGCGGAACAAATTTTAAGCTATTTTAACATTGAGCTTTTCTTTGACCTTGTGGTCGGAAGTCATTTAGATGGCACACGATCCGCAAAAGGTGAAATTATCGAGTTTGTTCTAGAGAATTTTAATGAGGTTCCTCGTCATCAATTTATTATGATCGGGGATCGAAAATATGATATTGTTGGCGCACAAGAAAATCAAATTGATTCTATCGGTGTAACATACGGCTTCGGGTCATTGAAAGAACTACAGGATGCACAGGCAACGTATATAGTAAGCAGTGTCCCTGAGTTACAGGGATTTTTTGGTAAATAAAAAAACTGCATTGCTAAAAATGCAGTTTCGTGTTGTTAAAATACTATTATGTCAATGAAGTCAAAGTGACAATTAAAAAGTACAGTCCTTTTTCAAAACGAGAGGTTGATATCCACTACTTTCATGGCTGTATCCATCGTTTTTCTGGTTCTATCCACCACTTTTATAATTCTATCCACCATTCCAGCTCTGTTATCCATCAACTTGCTTTTTAAGAACTTTAAACGATATTTTGCTGCATCGTTACAGATAATTGCGTCTCTCGATTAATTACTTCTTCTTTGCCCAATTTAATGGAGCGAACAATTCCTCCGTTACGAGAGTCCTTATAATTAGCAACTTGCACAATAATTTCAATTTCACTAAGACCATTTACTTCAAAAGAAGTGGAATAAGGTATGTTTTTGGCAATGGTTGTATCCGCATTTTCTCCAATTTTGCCCGATTTCGATAGTTGTCTACCATTCACATATAATTCAGAAGAGCTCCGAACACTTGGTACTCTAATACTGTAGGTACTATTATCAGATGGATTAACAAGAATTTTTAAGCGATAAGAACCGTAACCATATGGTGTTACTTTCCCCTCCTGTAAAGAAGAATCCCACCCCTTTGGAACATGTATGTATGATAAATTATTTCGTGCCGCATCAATTGGCTGTTTTTCGTTAATTAACCACGTATAGGGAAAGAACTCCCATTCCCCATCTAATGTAATGGAATGATTATCGTTAAAATTCCATTCTCGCAAGTCGATTTGTCCTTTTACTGCATAGGGTTGGTTTGTGTTATTTAATAAATCCAACCATAAAATACGTGAGCCTGTTAAAAATAGTACAAATAAACTAACAATAAGAATAATTTTCTTTTTATTCATTTACATAAATGTCAAAAAGTCCTTGCACTTTCTATTTATAGCACAATTTCCTTAGGCCAATTGCACCTCCTTTGCACTATTATCCTATCATGCTCAGAGATACTTTTAAATCGAAATAGTTATAGCTATATAAAAAAGGATTTTCTTGACCATTTTGATTCTCAACACTATGAAACTGCATTGCTAAAAATGCAGTTTCATTTCTTTGAAGTTGAAATAGTGGAATGAACAATATTATTTTGCCAGCCCATTTTGGAAGGCGTAGACAACTGCCTGTGTGCGATCTTGGACATCAAGCTTTGCTAAAATATTGCTGACATGTGTTTTCACGGTTTTTAAGGCAATGTATAAGTCATCCGCAATTTCCTGATTGGCCTTACCTTTAGCCATTAACAGCAGCACTTCCATCTCACGGTCTGTTAATTGCTCATAGAGTGGGGTGTTATTGCCATGGCGCATACGATGCATCATTTTTGATGTCACCTCTGGCTCTAACACCGTTTCGCCACCCATTGTTTTGCGAATAGCATCTGCAATCTGCTTAGCATTTGATGTTTTTAAAATATAGCTGACTGCGCCTGCCTCTAGTGCAGGATAGACTTTGTCGTCATCTAAAAAGCTTGTGACCATCATTATTTTTGCCTCTGGCCATGCGGTTAAAATTTCAGCTGTTGCTTCAGCCCCTGTCATAATTGGCATAACATTGTCCATTAAAATAATATCGGGACGAAGGGCAAGGGCACGTTCGATCGCCACTTTGCCATTTTCAGCTTCACCTACAACCGTAATATCTGGCTGTGCTGACAAGTAGGCAGAAACACCGATGCGTACCATTTCGTGGTCATCCACTATTAACACTTGAATCATTTACTTCGACCTCCTTTTGCAGTGGAATTTTTACCTCTACAATTGTACCTTCTCCAGGCACTGACACAATTTTGTACGTACAGCCAATCTCAACTGCTCGTTCGGCAATATTTTGCAAGCCATAGGAAGTAGATTTATCCACTTCAACATCAAAGCCAAGACCATTATCCTGTATGCGTAAGATGGCTAAACCATCTCGGGCGACAAGCAGTAATTCGACCTCGCTGGCCTTTGCATGGCGTAACGTATTGGATAGTGCCTCCTGAGCAATACGGAATAAATGATCCTCCTCTGCTTTAGATAAAGACATTTCCTCCAGCTCATATTCAATATGAAAAAATACTTTTTGCTGAAGCTCGATAATGAGCTCCTCTAGACCTTGTGCAAGTGTTTTATTATGCAATGCAACAGGGCGTAGATGCAGTAATAATGCTCGCATTTCTAGCTGTGCCTGCTGAACAATTTTTTCGACCTGCTTTAAACTTGTGGCATTTTCATCGTTCTCCGTTAAAGCGGACAATAGCATAGAGGCTGCAAATAATTGCTGTGAAACAGAATCGTGTAGTTCTCTGGCAAGGCGTTGACGTTCAGCAATAATGCGTTCCTGTATAATTTTATCATGTGCTTCTGCACGTTCATTCGATAATCGCTGCAAACTTTTTCGTTGGGTATCGATTAATTCGCTCGTTTGCACGATTGCTTTTTTCAGTGGTTTCGGCAAAGGCTGCTTTTTGGGTAAGATAAAATCTGGTTCAATTAATTGTTTGACGATGTGTGTTGCCTGAGCCTCTCTAGCGCGAGCTGTCATACTAATCCAGCTTGCTATTAGTAGACTAATACCAAAAATGCTGAGGATAATTATTCCGCCTAATGGCATATTGCCATATTGTTGCTGCCAAAGAGGTTCCCAGGTCTTTTCCTTTGGTTCACCCCAAACAGCTACGAGGAGACCGAAAGCAGCACTTGTTAAAATGAAAAATAGCGTAAAGATTCTTGAGATAAAGGCAATCATTTACGTAGCACCTCCAAGTCTCCAAGCCATGTTGCAACATGTATGATAAGCGTACGCTTTGCATCTTCAGGGTTGCCATCTGAAAAGCTTACACTTTCGTTCAGTAAGCGTTGTGGCCCAATATTTAAGCAAGTTATATCGCCAAATAGGGTTGTATAATGTAAACGGAATGGAATTTCATAAGGTATATAAATTTGCACCTTACCAATGCCTTGACGAATCGTAATTAGACTTGTGCCAGCAGGTAAAATGGTTTGTGTTGTATCTATCGTAATATCACCAGCGAGCCTTTGAATTTGTACATCTTGCCATTTATAGGCATCTATAGGTGCAGGCAGCGTACCGAATATTTCATTTTTCGTAGCAGGAATCTTTTCAAATAGCTCAGAGCCGACCACCTTTGCTTCATTTTCTCTTTGTAAATATTGATAAAGCATATAGAGCAGAATAATAACTATAAACAGGCGCAGGCTCCACATCGTAAAGAGGGCTATGGCAATAAGGAAAATTCCTGTCCATTTAAAGAAACGAATTTTTTTCGAGAAACTCAAATAAAGAAGTCCTGCTCCAATCAATAGACTAAAGGCGCCGCCATTATTAAAAATTGTCAGCTCTACAAAGACGAGTAAAAAGAAGCTTAGTACCCAAAATGTAAGCTTGTTTGTTGTGAAATTTTGCAAGAGGGTCACCCTTCTTTCTAGATATTGATGAGAGAAGCCGAACTTCTCTAAAAGATCAAAGTTTTATTTTTCAAGCATGTTTTTTATTGTGTCATTTATGATTGGTGAATCGAGTTGATTTGGGTAATGGGCAGAGTGCTCCAATGTGATAAATTCCTTACCATTTGGTGCATCTAAAAGCTCGTAGTATTGTTTCGCCAATTCATAATTTGCCTGTTTATCATATTTTCCATGAATAATGTAAACTGGAACATCTATACTTTTTACAGTATCAAAAAAATTCGTAAGGATAATTTCTTTTTTTAATTCTTGGCTTTTTATAAGACTAAATTGTGGTCCAGAAATAAAAGCTGTATATAAATCCCGTAAAGAGTAATCTGGTGAAGTAAAAGCGCCTTTTATTAAATCAAAAAGATTAACCTTTTCTATCGTTTCATCAAAATAATTCATCCCTTTATATTGATTAATCAGGTCACTAAATCGATCCTCGTCCTCCTCTAGATAAGGTCCCTTTCCTAAATCCTCCAAAATGCTCAGTGTTTTCTCATCATCATTATCTTGCGCCTTATTTTTTAACCAGCTATAACCGAGTTCCTGCCCTTTAATAATATCAGTTATTTGAGCAATACCTAAATAGGCGTGGAATTTCTCAGGATATTTAGACACTAATTGAGTACCAATAATCGTACCAAAGGATTGACCAATGACAAAGACTTTTTCCTGCTGATAATGCTCTCGAATATAATCCACTATTATAGTAGCATCTTCAATAAATTGAGAAAGGTTCATAGTATCAATCGATAGTTCCTTGTTAAAGCTTTTACCTGAACCTCTTTGGTCATAATAGACTGCTACGCAATTCTCGGTAATTTCAGGATATAATGTTCGAGCACTTACACCATAAGGGAATGGAGAACCCGGCCCTCCATGAAGGAATAAACAAAAGGGCTTCTCCTTATCTTGCCCTTCCACTAAGATAAACTGTTTATCTCCATTGACTGCTATTTCTTTTAGCTCACTTATACCGCCATTTTCAATAATTTCAGCACTTTTTTGAATAATGTGCTGTTGGACCACCAAACGATAACCGAATAATATAAGTGCAAATAATAGAAGTATAATAAAAGTAAAAAGACATATTTTAATCATATGACTAAACCACTTTCTGTTTTTCATCTTGAAAATTCCTTTATTCCGTTTCAGAGGTAACGATGCTGAGATTTTTCTATGAATCCAACACCTCTGACTTCAGTATTTTTGGTTTTCCTTCATAGTTTTTTCTTCAAAGAAATGGGATGCTTCCTAATAGAGGCATCCCTTATATCTTTATATTATAACATGTTATTTATTTTCAATTAGCAGTGTTGTGTTTTCTTGAGCCGCATTTTTTTCTAGCTGTGCAAGACGAGCCTCAAAAGTAGTTACTTCATGGTCTTTGTCGATTTGGTAAGCAAGCTTATCGATATAGGCTTCTAAATCCTCAAAGTTCGCTTTATTGTTTTTTGCAAGCATACCATCCATTTGATGGTGTGCACGTGTTACGTTTTCTTTGCCCATCAGCTGTAATTGACGCACTTTCATATCTTTAATTTTGTGCTTCATCGTTTCAAATTTACGCTCAAGCTCGAAGTATTCACGTGTGCTTGCTTCAATACTAGCTTGTAATGTGTTGTTTCGTGCTGTGTATGCAGCAACCTCATCAGTAGCAAAATCGATTAAATCCTGCTCACCGCTAGTACTAGCCAATTTTAGTTGAGCTTCACGTTTAGCGAGTAGCTCAGTGTTTTGTTTCAGCTCCTGCTCCAGTTTTTCTTTTAACTGACCTTGACGCTCTAATAATGTTCCTGTTTGCTCAGTTTGCTTTTCTGCCTCGCGAATATATTGATTTAGCATGGCAATTGGGTTTTTTTGTTCCTTTTTATCAAATACCTGATGTAAGTCAGCCTCTATTGTGTATTTAAAGCGTTGAAATAAGTTCATATAATTTCTCTCCTTTTATTTTGTTAAGTTTGACCATTCTTTTTCAAAGTTTGTAAACGGATCTTCTTCTTTTGCTTCAATTGTTGGAATTTTAACATCTTCGTTATTCCACTTTTTATAGATCACGTAGATGATAGCGATTGCCGCTAATCCAATCATTGCTGGGATATTAGATACGGCTGAAAGAACACCGATTAGACCCACTGTGAACCAAATGATTTTGCCGAATGTTGATTTACTTGCAATGTAGAAGTGCATGCCAAGTGCTACAAATAACCCCGAAAATAGTAACCCTGCTAGTGGTCCGATTAAGGCTAGTGCTACACATGCTGCAATGATGCCTCCTGTTAATAAAAGAAATTTTTTCATATGTTTTAGCTCCTTTCGTTTGTACCTTTATAGTACCTTTCGTAAAGCTCTTCTAAAACGGACTGGAAATTGATTTTACTCTAGGTCTTGAGGCTGAGAACAATCTAAGCTATTGCTATAAAGGCTTTTATAATCAATGATTGCGGAACAAATAAGCTGATTTTACAAGCACATAGCCACATATTCATGCTTAAAATTGCTTCACTCTTTGTTCTGTCATAATGTCATTGATAGGTCCGAAACTAGAAGGTTTTCGACAAAAATAGAAGATGAATACCTCCTTCGTTTGACAAATTAAGGAGGTAGCTTGAGCTATACTTATGAAAAAAGAAACTGAACGAAGGAGGATTTCTGGTGAGAACCTATTCCATATATAAAATAAAAGAAGAGCATTTAACGTTTATTTTCGGTAGAGAGCGAAAGTTATTAGAGATGATGCAGGGCTGTGAAGATGCTAACGAGAAATCCTTAAAAGAGCTTGCCTATATATGTGAATCTGTTCGATTCGATGAGATTGCTGCCATGCTTGAGGCGCAGCTAGATTCCAAATATGCACATTTAGAAAGAGCTCGTAATGCCTTATTTTTAGAACATCCAATTAAGGGGAAAATGGCAATCTATTTGGTGGAACGTAAAATTTGTGTCTATTGTGAAGGATCCAGAATGCTTGATTTAGATCTATTCCAGATGCTTGCGAAGATGAGTGAGCGCTTTATTGCCTTCAATAAACAAGATAATGAGTGTGGATGGCTAAAACCCATGAAGTATACGATGCACTAGCAAAATTCGCTACAATATATAGTAACGCGCTACTATTTGTTGTATAATGGTGCGTGGAGAGTTTTTTCTCGGTATATTGTAGTGGAGGAGGTTGGTTATGTTGCCTACATGGGGCTGGATTATTATCGTAATTATTGCGTTAGCAGCGGGCGCGGCACTTGGTTTCTATTTCGCTCGTCAAGCTATGATGAAATATTTAAAAGAAAACCCACCAATTAATGAACAAATGATTCGTATGATGATGGCACAAATGGGTCGTACGCCGTCTGAAAAGCAAGTACGTCAAATGATGGCACAAATGAATAAGTTCCAAAAATAATTGGAATTTTTTAAGAGCAACTAGTCCAAGCCTGGCTAGTTGTTTTTTCATTATAGTGCCTTTTTTCTAAAGTGAGTGAGGCTCTTATTGCTTTATATTTTATATAATTCTTAAAAATCATACAATTCTATCGGAAAACTCGTTATAATGGATTTAATCTATATTAAAGGAGTTGTGTGTATTGCAGAAAGAAAAAACAAATGTTGAGAGCTTTGATTTAGATCATACGAAGGTGAAAGCACCGTATGTTCGTTTAGCTGGTGTAAAATCAGGAAAAAATGGCGACGAAGTATATAAATACGATATTCGCTTTAAGCAGCCTAATAAAGAGCATATGGAAATGCCTGCATTACATTCCTTAGAGCATTTATCGGCTGACATTATCCGCAATTATTCAGATCAAATTGTTGATTTTAGTCCAATGGGCTGTCAAACGGGCTTCTATGTATCATTGATTAATCATAATGATTACGAGGATTTATTAGATATTTTAGAAAAGACATTTACGGATGTAACAAAGGCAACAGCCGTTCCTGCATGTAATGAGGTGCAATGTGGCTGGGCAGCGAGCCATAGCTTAGAAGGAGCACAAGCATTAGCCAAAGAATTTTTAACAAAACGTGATGAATGGCATATCATTTTTGCTGAATAAAAAATAAACCTTGCGTGAAATTTATGCGCAAGGTTTTCATGTTTTAGAAATGAAATGGGATAACATTTGAGGAGGAGGATTCACGATTCATTTTTTGATAGATGAAATTTTCTAAAAAGTCATGAATTAAATCTTCATATTCAGCCATATTTTCATTAAAGGATTGAGCATGTGCTCCTGTATCAAATAACTTTAATTTCCTAGGACCGGTCTTTTTATTGTATAAGTCCAGTGACATAGATGCAGGAATAAATGTATCAGGAATACTATGGATAAAAAGTATTGGCTTTTCAATATTTGTGACTGCTTCAGCTGGTGTCACACTTTTAAAGGAATAGCCGTCACGCAATCGAATAAAAAAATCTGCAAAACGAATGGGAATAATAGAGCCGTATTTAAATTCTGTTTTGGCAATTTGTCGAAGAAGCATGGAAAAATCAGAAAAAGCACAATCCGAAATATAGAAATCGGCACCATCCTCAACTGTTCCTGCATAAAGGAGCATTGTTGCAGCACCCATTGATTCACCATGAATACCAAGGAGTGCATTTTCTCCAATCATCGCCTTAACCGTTTTCACTACGGCATCCAAATCGTTTTTCTCATAATAGCCGTAGCTAGTCGTTTTGCCACCAGATTCCCCATGGCGACGATGATCAAAAATGACAGAATTGTATCCTAATCGTTCAAAAAGTCGAGCATATTTGACAGAGTTGATTTTGTTTTCTGTTACGCCATGGCAAATAATGATAGTATTATTGGTTTCTAATGGCTGAAACATAATACCCCGAATTGTATAGCCATTAGGAGAATCAATATTTAATTCACATTTTAGATTTTTATTGTACCAAGCCTCGTCAAAGCGTTTAGCTGTAGTTTCCCGTTCACGAACAAACTCTGGGTCCTTTTGTTGAATGTACATCAATTTATTTGAAAGCGCAAAGCCGAACAGTCCTGTTGCAGCAGCGGCAAGCGTTGTTGTAATACCTGACAATAAAAGCATTTTCTTCTTCATGATTAGCACCCCCACGTCCTGTTTACTTGTAATGTTCCCAACTAAGATTGTTTAAAACACGTCAACATTTTACAATAACTTCGGCAAAACTGCGATTATTTCTATTATCGAAAATCCTCAAAACATTTGTTAAAATATACATATCTGCTAGTAGCATATGCATGCAGTGTTGATTTTTGAACGGGGAAAAGGGGAGAATGGATATGACAAACGAGGTAGTGATCGTAAGTGCTGTACGTACAGCGATTGGTTCTTTTCAAGGAGCATTAAAGGATGTACCAGCGACAACTTTAGGCAGTATTGTCATTAAAGAAGCATTGGCACGTGCTGGCGTAGCAGGCGAACAAGTTGACGAGGTCATAATGGGGAATGTTTTATCAGCAGGACTTGGGCAAAATCCAGCCCGTCAAGCAGCCATTGCAGCAGGCTTACCACATGAAGTATCAGCCTTAACGATTAATAAGGTTTGTGGCTCAGGCTTAAAAGCAGTGCATTTAGCAACACAGGCTATTTTAGCAGGGGATGCTGATATTATCGTGGCAGGTGGCTTTGAAAATATGAGCCAAGCACCATATGTCTTAAAAAATGCACGCGAAGGCTTCCGTATGGGGGATCAGAAGGTTGTGGATACAATGATTCATGATGGTCTATGGTGTGCATTTAATGATTACCATATGGGCATTACCGCAGAAAATTTATGTGATGCCTATGAGATTTCTCGAGAAGAACAAGATGCTTTTGCAGCACGCTCACAACAGCGTACAGAAGCGGCTATTAAGGCAGGGAAGTTTAACGATGAAATTGTCGCTGTGGAAATACCTCAGCGTAAGGGAGAATCAATTGTTTTCAATAAAGATGAATTCCCTCGTCAGGATGTGACAGCTGAGTCTCTATCCAAATTACGTCCTGCCTTTAAAAAGGACGGCTCGGTGACAGCAGCAAACGCATCTGGCATTAATGATGGCGCAGCAGCAGTTGTTGTTATGTCAAAAGAAAAAGCAGAAGCGTTAGGCATTCAACCACTGGCATTAATTGCTGCAAATGCGAGTGCAGGTGTTGACCCAGCCATTATGGGAACTGGACCTGTCACAGCAGTAAAGAAAGCATTAGCTAAGGCTGATGTCACATTAGAAACGATTGATTTAATTGAAGCCAATGAAGCATTTGCAGCGCAATCCATAGCTGTCGATCGCGAACTAGGCTTTAATCATGATAAACTAAATGTCAATGGGGGAGCAATTGCTCTTGGTCACCCAATTGGTGCAAGTGGTGCACGTATTTTAGTAACACTTTTACATGAAATGGAGAAGACTAATGCTAAAACAGGTCTTGCTACACTCTGTATCGGTGGGGGTCAAGGTGTAGCAACAATTGTTAAATGCCCTTGATGATGTGGGAACAGTCTAAATACCAAAAAATTGTAAATATATTAGGGGGACACACAACAATGGGGACAAACAAAAAGAACAAGAAATTAATCAAAATGATAACGAGCGCTGCTGTGCCAGCATTGGTCGTAACAGCTTTAGCACCTGTCGTGCCAGCCGTTGCTCACGCAGAAGAAAATACGGATGCTCCGCAATTAGATGCTAGTGAAAATTTAGAATTGGGTAATGAGGTGACAGAAAGTCCCAATGGAGGTACACCTGAACTTGAAAGTCACGAAGATGCCGAGGTGAACGCACTGATTGAACAACAAGCACCGCCTGTAATGCCGTTGGCATCGGATGTCACACCGGTTGAAGAGTTTACGTATACAAAAACGAGTATTGCTGTAACCATAACAAAATACACGGGGACTTCGGACACACTGGTTATACCTTCTGAAATTGAAGGGTTACCCGTAACTACGATAGGGGATAACTTTGCGAAGGATAACAAGACGTTAAAGAGTGTACACATCCCTAGTAGTATAAATAAAATAGGGAATCAAGCTTTTATGAATACATCTGCATTACAGGTTTTTGATGGTGAGGTGGGAGTAAAGTCAGTAGGTGCGAATGCTTTTTCAGGTAGTGGTATATCCGAGTTTGACTTTTCCAGTGTGACAGAGGTGAAATTTAATGCATTTAAGGATTCAGGTTTAACGGAAGTAGTTATAACTAACCCTAACATAGCATTTGGTATAGGCGTTTTCTCGGGATTAAATCTAGATGCATTAGAATTGCCCAATGGTATGACTCAAATACCTTCGTCTTTCTTTGAAGATTCAACGATACCGAGTATCGTTATTCCAGATACCGTTACATCTGTTGAAGGTTATGCATTTAGAAACGTAAAGAATAAATCAGGTAGCGCTTTTGATTTATTGTTCGATGATAAACCCAGATTGACACTGGGTTATAGTGCGTTTGAAGGTGTAGAATTTACGTCTTTAGTTCTGGATAAAATCACATTGTCTTCGAGTACATTTAAGGGTAGTAAAATAGGTAGTTTGAAAATTAATGGCGATATGACGAGCGAATCAGCTTTTCCAAGTGCTGTTATTGGTACGTTAGATTTCACTGAGGGTGTAACAATTAAAGGTTCTCCGTTCGGTAGTGCAAAAATAGGCAAAGTGACTTTACCTGAGAGTATAACAATAACGGATAGTTTATTTCTTAGTACTACGATTGATGAATTAATTCTCAATACGAAAAAGGGCGTTAGTACATACCCAAAATATGGTGGTGCGTTTACGAGGTCAGTAATTAAAAGTATTGATTTTAAAGGTGCAGAGTATATTCCCAATATGATGTTTTCCGGATTAAAAGAAAAGATTGCCGCAAAAAATACGGATGGAATAATTGATATAGATAATTTTGGTTTTCAAAATGTTCAATTTGAAAACCCGTATTTAGAGTTACCGAATGTTCGAAATATCGGAATTTTGGGGTTTAGGTCCACAAACTTAAAACATGTGTCTTTTGATAAAGTAGAGTATATTGGCTCTCAGGCTTTCATGGATGTAGATATGGCTAATGCTATTATTATTTTACCAAAAACATTGAATGTAATTGGTAATGATGCATTTATGGGTAAGAGTTTTTCAGACATGGCTATATCGATTGAGAAAATTATCGTTTTAAATAAATATTTAACGTATGAAAGCCCTACTGGTAAAATAGCTAACTTTGGTACGACTGGTGGTATTTACGGTTATGTGGGAAGTACAACGCAGCAAAACTTCATGGGTAGAGGTTTCAGACCATTAGACGATTCTATGGTTATGCCAACAATTGAGTCTAGTTTAATTAATGGTCATACGTATGTGAGTGGTGTATCTCCAACATTCACTGTTAAAAATGCTGAGTCAGTCACGTATACATTGAATGGTCAACCGTATGACGGTACGAGTAAAATTACGAACAGTGGTGACAACATGTTAGTCGTAAAAGCTGTAAACGGGATATTTGAACAAACAAAGACGTATACATTTAAAATTAATTCGAACAACCTACCGACGGTTTTAATACACCAGACCGTAACGAAGGATGATATTCTAAAAATCAACCTGAATGAGTATTTCACGGATGCCGATGGTGATGCATTAACGTTTAGTGCCAAAACGTCTGATGATGTCGCATCTAAAGCGTGGGTCACAACAGATGGTGAGTTAAAATTCACGTCAACATATGCGGATAAGTATACCGTTAAGGTGAAAGCATCCGATGGCAATGGTGAAAGCGAAGAATTATCATTTATTGTTGATGTAACAGCCGGAACCGTAATACCTCCTGTAGTTGAAGATAACGGTCAGGTAGGCGTAGGGGACCTTGAAAAATCATTTAGTAAAGTTATCAATGTTTCGATGGTTGGTTTAAACAAAGAGAAAGTTATTAATTTAAGTGGTTTGATTGACATTTTAAATTTGGATGACCCAACGGTTACGTTAAGTATTACGAACAGTGATGTCGTTGATTATGAGTTTGATGCAGAAAACAAAACGATTAAGTTAACAAATCCAAAAGAAGGTTTCAGCATAAGAAGGTGAAAGTAATGGGTAAAAAACGAAAACAACAACAACGTATGGATGGTAGTTTGACAGCTACTTTACCAAAGCAGGAGGCCATGACCTTAGCGGATCAGCTCGGTGGAGATGTGCTTGCTAAGTTAAAGGCAGCTAAACAGGATTTAACAGCGAAGGAGCAGGCGGCTGAAGAAGAACGCCAAGCCAAACTAGCCTTTGAGCGTAAGCAACGTGAAAAGAACAAATCGTTTGAGGAATTACTAAACGAATATGGCGATAAAGGTTCAAAATTTTAGAAGAAAACAGTGAATCCACATGCGGGTTCACTGTTTTTATATTTATAGAAAGCTATTTTATAGCAAAATTTGTCTCAATTGTTTTAATAAATTCGATAGTATTTAAAAATAGGATTTCTAGTAGTTCTAATGTACTCTCCCATTTTTTAAAGCTTCCTTTATAATAGTTGGTGAAATTTGCACACCAGAATTAACGATTTCAAGCACTTTTTTTGAAGTGTGGGAGTTAGTGATAAATTTTTCAATACACGATCAAATTCAGGAGAGTTTAATTGAATTTTTTTATTCAAATTGCTCCCTTCTGTTAATTATTTTTAACTGATCTAACGTTTTACAAACAATTATCTTTGCGGTTGAAAAAGTAGGATTACTTTAAATAAAATGCTCTACTTTCTTAAATTCTTAACAAATATAACAATCCCCACAAAAACAATGGCTCCAGCCGTATCGACAAGAACATCCTGCCCGCTCATCATACGTCCCGGTGTAAAGCTTTGACGAAACTCATCAAGCATAGCAATTATAGCTGTTCCTACAATTGCCACTGATGCCGGAAATCGGCGTTTGCCCCATACAAAGTAAATACCAAGTGCAATACAACCGAAACCTACAAAATGTGTTAATTTTCGAATTAAAAATTCAACAAATTTAAAATAACCACGCTCTTCAACAGAAACGACTGTGTCCCAATATGGTATTTGTAATAAAGATAATTGTCTCTCAAAAGGTTTATTTGCTAAGATATCCTCTAATTCTGGCAATATACTTTGTTGCTCATAGGTCATGCTGGATGAAATAATTAACACCAACAAAAATACTACCAAGACAAGCCATTTCTTCATCGGTGTTCTAAATAGAGTTCCGCTTTTGTTAACTTATTGGCTGCTGTAAAGTTGGATATGGAATCTATTTTTTCATAGGCTGCGAGAGTTTGCGCTAGCTGTTCCTGGGAGCTTGCACCTATCACTGTTGAGGCAATAGCAGATTCCTTTAGATTAAAGGCAATGGCTAGTGCATGTAAATCATTATATTGTAAGGCTAAGTTTTGTAATGCTGCTGTTAATTCCTCGGCTGTATATGTGTTATAGCTGCTACCATGCTGCAAACGCTCTTGCCAACTATTCGTTAGTAAACCCTTGGCAACAGTACCGCGTGTTACAACAGAGGCACCTTCTTTGGCGATAAAATCAAGCCATTCCTCTGGACGACGATCCAAGGCACTATATTGCATCATCACACTTTTCGCAGAGCTAGCTGGTAAAAAACGTTTAAGCACATTTGGTCGAATAGATGAAATACCATATTCTCTGATTAGACCATCCTTTTTTAAATCTTCAAAAGTCTCTATAATTCCATCCCAATCATCCTCTAAGGTACCGCCATGTAGCTGATAAACATCAATATAATCAGTACCAAGTCGTTTCAAGCTAGCGCGTACGGCTTCATTTATATAGGAAGGCGATGCATCCCAATACCAACCTTCTTTATTCTCATTCCAACGATTTCCTACTTTTGTTGCTAGTTTTACATGTTGACGACGCTTTCCTAAAATTGAGCCAATCATTTCTTCGTTTGCCCCAAAATCATATAAATCGGCTGTATCGAAATAATTAATGCCAGCATCCAGTGCCATATCGACAATACCAGCAGCCTTACTTTTATCTGTCGAAAGAGACATACCTCCTAAACTGATTTCAGAAATAAACAATTCACTAGAACCAAGCTGTCTTTTTTTCATGCAAATGACCTCCTTCGATTTCTCTATCTGTAATGGTACAATGAACATATCTGAAGAACAAGCGAGGTTATCGTCAATGAAAAAGTTTGAGGAAAAAACGATAAAGACTACAGCTATTTATGATGGGAAAATTGTAAAATTACAAATTGATGATGTCACATTACCGAATGGTCAGGTGGCGAAACGTGAAATTATTAAGCATCCAGGCGCCGTAGCGGTGATTGCTGTTACTGCAGAAGGTAAGTTAGTGTTAGTGGAGCAGTATCGTAAAGCTCTTGAACGATCAATTATTGAAATTCCAGCTGGCAAGCTTGAACCTGGTGAGGAGCCAATGATGACAGCACGTCGCGAGTTAGAGGAGGAAACAGGATACGGTGCACAATGCTTTACCTTTTTACAAGCATTTGCAACTTCTCCTGGCTTTGCAGATGAGGTGATTCATCTTTTTATCGCAAAAGATTTATATAAAATTGACAACAAAGCAGATTTAGATGAAGATGAGTTTGTCGAATTATTAGAAGTTTCGTTGGAAGAAGCCCAACAAATGATTGTAGATGAGCGTATTTATGATGCTAAAACAGCGTTTGCAGTACTTTGGCTTGCGACACAATAAGAAAATAATCTTTAGCATAATAGAGACGGACGAGCATAAGCTGTACAAACCTTGATAGAAAAGGAGCATGTTTATGTCTCGTACGGTGTCTACATTTTATCACGCTTCCATTATAGCTGTGAGTTTTGTTTGTGGCGTTATCTTCTTTCACATTATCGGTGGGCCGAATGCGGAGCCTTTTATATTATTTATAGAGCCTCGTTTAGCAGATGGGGACAGGCATTCTATATTTCGATTAGTACTACCAGTTGCCGTTTCAGTAGCTCTTGTATTATTGCTGGCAACTCATAGTGTCCTAAAGGTTTTAGTACGAGTAACAGTGGCAATGCGTGCAACCTTTTTTGGCTTTAGTTCAGTTTTTTTATTACAAAAACTTGAAGCTTTTTGGGTTTATACGATTTGGTGGTTTCCATTTCAGCTCATCTATTGTATATTGTTGCTAATCCTATGCAATTTACTTGTACCTGCTTGGTCAAAGAGAAAAATCGGGAAAATGGTACCTGGTCGAACAATTTTGTTGAATTTTGTTGCGTTTTTCATCATAATAGTGGCTGAGTTTATTGTTATTTCATATGTATTAAAATAATAGGTTCACATTCACAAAGTTAGCATGATGTAAAAACTTGCAAAAGCATATTTGAAATCTATTCACTATCTTGTAATAGGATTTACTCCTTTGGTATAATGGAAAGAGTTTAGGGGGGCGTCACATGGAGAGCCGAATTGATCGAATAAAAAAACAGTTGCATAGTGCAAGTTATAAGCTGACGCCGCAGCGAGAAGCAACAGTTGCTGTACTGCTTGAGCATGAAGAAGACCACTTAAGTGCAGAAGATGTGTATCTTTTAGTAAAAGAAAAGGCACCTGAGATTGGTCTAGCCACTGTCTATAGAACGTTAGAGTTACTAACTGAGCTCAAAGTTGTCGACAAAATCAACTTTGGCGATGGCGTATCACGCTATGATTTACGCCAAGAGGGTGCTGCGCATTTCCACCATCATCTAGTTTGTATCGAATGTGGTGCGGTAGATGAAATTCAGGAAGATTTACTTGAAGATGTGGAAGCCGTTGTTGAAAAGCGTTGGAACTTTATCATAAAGGATCACCGACTAACTTTCCACGGCATTTGCTGGCGCTGTCATGATAAAAACGACGAATCGAATGAAGAAAAATAACGAGAAACTGTCTGTTTTAATCTTAAGTTATAGATTGAATCGGGCAGTTTTTTGTTTTCTGCATACATAGCCACTGATCATACCATAATGGATTAAACTATTAATCTAATGAATAGTTCAGGTGGGCATTTAAGCACAATTTTAGGAGGCGTGCTAAAATAGAGAATAATTGACAGTTATTGAGGGGGCGTTATGATGAATGAATTTCAATATGCTATAGAGGATTACATCCATTTTATCCAAGTTGAACGGCAGTTATCTGACAATACTTTAGCATCCTATCGCCGAGATTTAGAAAATTATGTGGTTTTTTTGCAGGAAGTAGAGGCAATGTCAGATTTTCGCAAGGTGGAGAGAACGACCATATTACGTCATTTGGAGCAATTACGGATGCAAGGGAAGACAAGCCGTACAGTTGCCCGCCATATCTCATCTATTCGTAGCTTACATCAATTTTTACTGCGAGAAAAGCGTGCTGAAACAGACCCAACAGTGCATTTAGAGATGCCAACAATTGAGCAAAAGCTGCCAAATATCCTTTCTATTGAAGAAATTGAAGCGTTATTAATGGCACCAAATCGTAGCAAGCCCCAAGGTGTGCGTGATGTGGCAATGCTGGAATTGTTATATGGCTCAGGAATGAGGATTAGTGAGTTGATCGCATTGGATTTATCAGATATTCATCTAACAATGGGCTTTGTCCGTGTTTTTGGTAAGGGAGGAAAGGAGCGTATCATCCCCCTTGGAAAAAGCGCTCTTTCTGCATTAAATAACTATTTAAATAGTGCTCGAGGTCAATTACAAGGTAAATATCCAAAGACAGATGCTTTTTTTATCAATCAACGAGGGAAACGTTTAACAAGACAGGGTTGTTGGAAATTAATGAAGGAGCATGCTTTAAAGGCAGGTATCCAACACGAGTTAACACCACATACATTACGTCATTCATTTGCAACGCATTTAGTAGAAAACGGTGCGGATTTAAGAGCCGTGCAGGAGATGCTTGGTCATGCGGATATTTCTACAACACAAATCTATACACATATTAGTAAAACAAGACTATCAGAGGTTTATAAGCAGTTTCATCCACGAGCTTAAGAATGTAAATTGTATGTTAGTCGGATGTCTGACCTTTATTTTTCGCTTTTTTTTGGTAAAATAGAGTCATGAGATTAGGAGGCAACAATTATGAATAAACTATTTAATAAAATTCATGTAGTAGTTTTGGACTCAGTGGGAATTGGTGAAGCCCCAGACGCAGCGAACTTTGGCGATGTTGGTTCACATACACTTGGTCATATCGCTGAAAAAATGAATGGGCTTACAATGCCTCATATGGAAGCTTTGGGCTTAGCGAATATTGAACCACTACAAGGTATGCAGGCAGCAGAAGAACCAAAGGCATACTATGGAAAAATGCAGGAAGCATCTGTTGGTAAAGATACAATGACAGGTCATTGGGAAATCATGGGGCTAAATATTGATAAACCCTTTAAAGTATATCCAGAAGGGTTCCCTGCAGAGTTGATTGTGGAGCTCGAAAAACGAACAGGCCGAAAAGTACTGTGCAACAAACCTGCGAGTGGTACACAAGTCATCGAGGACTTTGGGAAGGAACATATGGATACAGGTGCAATTATTGTTTACACCTCAGCTGACCCAGTTCTGCAAATTGCTGCACATGAAGAAATTATTCCAGTGGAGGAGCTCTATAAAATTTGTGAAATAGCACGTGAGCTAACGCTACAACCAAAATATTTAGTGGGCCGTGTTATTGCTCGTCCATTTATAGGTACCCCTGGGAGCTTTACACGTACATCTAATCGTCATGACTATGCGTTAAAGCCTTTTGGTCGTACAACGATGAATGTATTAAAGGATGCAGGCTTAGATGTAATCGCTATCGGAAAAATCTCTGATATTTTCAACGGTGAAGGTGTTACAGATGCAGTTCGTACGAAAAATAATATGGATGGTATGGACAAATTTGCGGAGGTTGTGCGCCGTGATTTCCACGGAATCAGCTTTTTAAACTTAGTAGACTTTGATGCCAATTTCGGACATCGACGTGATCCATTAGGCTATGGACATGCATTACAGGAATTCGATGCTCGATTACCAGAAATTACTGAGGCTATGACAGAGGATGATTTGCTTATTATTACAGCCGACCACGGCAATGATCCAACATTCCATGGCACAGATCATACGCGTGAATTTGTACCATTAATTATCTATTCACCACGTTTTAACGGTGGACATGAGCTTGCTCTACGTGAAACTTTTGCAGATATTGCAGCAACAATTGCTGAAAACTTCAATGTCGAAGCACCAGCATTCGGTAAAAGTTTCTTAAATGAACTGAAATAGGGGGATTTTCGTATGAATATGGCGCAGCTATTTGAAAAGAAAAAGCATGGCAAGGAGCTATCACAGGCTGAAATTCAATATTTCGTAGAAGGCTATACGACAGGTTCAATCCCTGACTATCAAGCAAGCTCTTTACTAATGGCGATACGTTTATTGGGCATGACAGATGATGAAACATTTTATTTAACAAAGGCAATGATAGAATCCGGAGATGTTATTGATTTAACATCTATTGAGGGCTTTAAAATAGATAAACACTCGACTGGTGGGGTAGGTGATAAAGTCACACTTATTGTCACGCCAATAATTGCTGCATTAGACATTCCAGTGGCAAAATTTAGTGGTAAGGGTCTAGGTATTACTGGAGGGACAATCGATAAATTAGAGTCTGTTCGAGGGTTTAAGACAGAGCTTTCCTCACAGGAATTTATCGACAATGTCAATAAACATAAAATTGCGGTGGCTGGTCAAACGGGTAATCTCGTACCAGCTGACAAAAAGTTGTATGCACTGCGGGATGTGACAGGTACTGTCGATTCCATTCCGCTTATTGCGGCATCAATTATGAGTAAGAAAATTGCAAGTGGTGCGGATGGCATTGTATTAGATGTAAAATGTGGCTCTGGTGCATTTATGAAGACGGAACAGGAAGCTCAGATTTTAGCTGACACGATGACTGCAATTGGTGAAAAGCTAGGGCGAAAAGTCGTTGCTCATATAAGTGATATGGATAATCCGTTAGGGAAAATGATTGGAAATAAGCTAGAGGTAGTGGAGGCTTATGCGTTACTTAAAGGCCATATGGATGAAACACATGAGGATCTACTTGAGGAATGTATTATTATCTCATCATTAATGTATCAGGTTGCAGCCGGTGTAAATGAGCCAGAGGCAACAGTAGCTGTAAAGCGTGTAATAGAGGACGGTTCAGCAGCGGTAAAATTTGAAGAATTTATTGTGGCACAGAGTGGCGATTTAGACGATATTGTGCAGAAAGATACAGTAAATAAAGTAGCTGTCAAGGCGCCTGCTGAGGGCACTGTAGCAACAATTAATGCCCTGTTAATCGGAGAAGCCAGTGTTTCTCTTGGTGCAGGTCGATTAACGAAGGAATCAGAGCTTGATTACGATGCTGGTATCCAATTGCTTGCCAAAAAAGGTGATCAGGTAAGTGCAGACGAGGCGATTGCTTATTTATATTCAAATCGCGAAATTGATGAGGAAACAGTAGATAAAGTACAAAAAGCCTATACAATTGCATAAATATTTTGGAGCGAGAACTCTCTTTTTAGGAAAAGAGGGTTCTCGCTTTTTGTTATGTTACAAATAGAAGAGCTAAAGTGACGGATAGACTCAATGGTTAGATGGATAGCAGAGCTAAAGTGGTGTATAGACTCAATGAACTGATGGATAAAAGAGTCAATGTGGCGGATAGATACTCAAAATATTGCTAGTACTTAATAAAGTATATAGGGTTTAAAAAATGTTGATTTATCCCATACTGCACTTAACCTAAAAAGCTATCAGTATGTCGATTTGACACTATTTCGGAAGACTTTGCACTAGTTCTGTCAGCCGCAAGGAATCACCGCATCAAATGTGGAATTGCACGAGGAGGAGGCGATGTTCATGCATTTTCAATTAGAAATGGTAACAAGAGAGACTGTGGTAATACGGTTATTTGGGGAGCTCGATCATCATGCGGTAGAGCAAATTCGAGCAAAAATTTCTACAGCCATTTTTCAAGGTACTGTATCAACGATTATTTGGAACCTAGAGGGACTTTCCTTTATGGATAGCTCAGGTGTAGGTTTAGTACTTGGCCGGATGCGTGAGTTAGAGGCAGTGGCTGGTCGAACAATTTTATTAAATCCATCGCCGACAATGCGAAAAGTATTTCAATTTTCAGGTTTAGGGCCATGGATGATGGATGCAACAGAAGAAGAAGCGATTGAACGAGTTAGGGGGATTGTAAATGGATAATGAAATGACATTAACTTTTTTAGCAATTAGTGAAAATGAGGCTTTGGCACGTGTAGCTGTGACGGGCTTTATCGCGCAATTAGATCCAACAATTGATGAGCTATCTGAATTTAAAACCGTTGTTTCAGAGGCTGTTTCCAATGCTATTATTCACGGCTATGAAGAGAATGGCAAAGGCGTTGTTACAGTTCATGCAAAACGTGAGGATGATATTGTAACGGTGTCTGTTATGGATAAAGGTACTGGTATTGAGGATGTAAGCCAAGCAATGGAGCCGTTATTTACAACGAAAAGTACATTAGAGCGTTCAGGCATGGGCTTCACAATCATGGATAGCTTTTCTGATCAATTAACAGTAATTTCTAAATGGCAAGAGGGCACTACGGTTACATTTACCAAAAAATTTTACTCGGTTCGCACACCGGTAATGTGAGGTAAAGATTGTGAAGCCGTTAGAACAGTCGTCCGATAAGCTATTGTCACAGGAAGAAATGCGTGATTTAATTGCGCGTGCACAGCAGGGCGATCATGAGGCTCGTAAACGTATGATTGAAGGAAATACGAGACTTGTGTGGTCCATCGTACAACGCTTTACAACTAGAGGTGTGGAGCTTGAGGATTTATTCCAAATAGGCTGTATAGGTCTTATGAAATCCGTGGATAAATTCGATTTAACGTATGATGTAAAATTTTCGACATATGCGGTACCGATGATTATTGGAGAAATTCAGCGCTTTCTTAGGGATGATGGGATGGTGAAGGTGAGCCGCTCTATTCGAGAGTTAAATTTTAAAATTCGTCACGCAACGGATGAGTTCATTAAAAATAATGAGCACCCACCTACCATTCAGGAATTAGCACAGGTACTTGGTGTCACGGCTGAGGAAATTGTGACAGCTTCAGATGCTCTGAGAGATCCA
Organism: Lysinibacillus sp. FW301-JW8; assembly: GCF_058788755.1. NCBI lineage: Bacteria > Bacillati > Bacillota > Bacilli > Caryophanales > Bacillaceae > Lysinibacillus > Lysinibacillus sp. FW301-JW8. The sequence continues at coordinate 30,952 of NZ_JBYTBB010000015.1, read as the reverse complement.
GCTTCCTTACATGAACAATTGTATGAAAGTGAAGGAGATTCCATTACATTAATGGATCAAATGAAGGATGAAAAATCTGAACAGCCTTTTGACTATATTCCGCTTAAAGAGGTATTAACTAGACTTGATCCACGAGAGCAATCGATAATCTATTTGCGCTATTTCTCAGATTGTACCCAAACAGAAATTGCCACTAGATTGGGTATTTCACAAGTGCAGGTATCACGGTTAGAGAAAAAGATTCTTGCTCAATTAAAAACCTGGATGGCCACAAGTGCCACTTTAGAAGAGGAAGAAATAAAAAAAGACAACTAAGAAAATGGTGACAGCATGACAAATAAATTATTTAACAGCTTAGAAGAAGCCGAAAATTTTCTTATAGAGCAATTTGGTGACGGCGAATCATTTGACGTTACAATCAAGCGTGTATTTGTCAAAGATTTGCCGGTTCTTTGTGTATATATAAGCGGACTTGTGGATGGGATAGTGTTAACGCAATTACTATCTAATATGTTGCCAGAAGAGGATATTGGTATTGAGGATGAAAAGGAGTATTTTGAAGCATATTTCAATTACCAAGGTCGTTCAGAGGAAACAAAACGCGAAGCCATTTTATTAGCCATATTAAGTGGACAGGTAGCCTTTGTAACTAAAAGTGGTTACGGCTATGTTGCAGAGATTCGTAGCTATCCTGGACGTACACCTGAGGAACCTGATAATGAAAAAGTTATTCGGGGATCTAGGGATGGTTTTATTGAAGGAATTTCACAAAATGCTGCTTTGGTTCGTCGGCGAATTCGCAATAGTAATTTACGTTTCGAGCTACATAAAATATCCGAAATCGGTCAAACCGATGTCGCGTTAGCGTTTATAAAGGGTATTGCAAATGATGAAACGCTCGATAAATTGCGACAGCGCATTAGACAAATTCATCATGATGGCTTGACTATGACTGATAAATCACTAGAAGAATGGTTGTTTAAACAGAAGTTTCATCCAGTTCCTTTTGTACGTTACTCAGAACGACCAGATATTGTTGCAGCGCATTTACTAGAAGGACATATTGCACTCATTGTGGATACATCCCCTTCAGTCATTATTGTTCCTGCAACTGTGTTTCATTTACTGCAGCATGCTGAGGAGTATAGACAGGCACCAATAGTTGGCACCTTTGTTCGATTTATGCGTTATTTTGGAGCCATTATGGGTTTACTTTTATTACCTCTATGGTATGTATTTGCAACAAATCCATCCATCTTGCCTGATGCAATTTCCTTTTTAGGTGAAGAGAAAAAATCACATATTCCATTATTGCTGCAAATTCTAATTGGTGATATAGGGATTGAGTTTTTGAGGATGGCCGCCATTCATACCCCGTCCCCATTGTCTACTGCGATGGGCTTAGTTGCAGGGGTAATTATTGGCCAAATTGCCATTGATGTAGGATTGTTCTCGTCAGAGGTTGTGTTATATACCGCTGTTGCTGCTATTCTAACATTTATTATTCCGACCTATGAGCTAAGTATCTCTGTGAAGCTCTTTAGATTAGTGTTGTTAATTATGACAGGTCTTTGGGGTGTGAACGGATTATTTATAGGTATTTTTCTATTATTTACGTATTTATGTTCATTACGTCCGATGCAGGCGCCTTATCTTTGGCCGTTAATTCCATTCTTTCCAGTGGCGATGCTTCGTGTGCTGATCCGTTTCCCGATGACAGCAGATGCACTAAGACCTTATGTAGTCGCTTCCAAACAGCGAAAAAGATCATAGGAGCCGTTGCACTCGTTTTTTTCATGTGATAAAGTTCACATATAGTATTTTGTGATTTTTGCAAAAATTATCTTCATACAGCAAATGGATTATCTTCATTCAGTAGAAGACTCCCATCTCTACAGGTGGTGAGATGAATGCAGTTTTGCTTTCTTTTCTGTGGGTGTCCAAAAACCTACTGAATGAAGATAAAGCCTCCGGCGGATGTCACGAATTTTCAAAGGAATGAATTGTGCAGGCACAATTCAAAATCCGGACGCAATTACGCCAAGGCGAAATTGATTCATACAGATACGAATTTGTGAACGGAAGATAAGCATGAAGGATTGTTTGAGTGCTATAAAATATTGTAGTATTCAAACAAGCGCAATAAAATTTTCATGTGATGAATCACAGAATGGAACGATGTGAAAAGGGAGAGATGCACATGCATTTATATGGGACACAAGCAATTTCTGAAAAAGGTCATTTAACAATAGGACAGGTAGATACACTAGAGCTTGCCAAAGAATACGGTACACCTTTATTTGTGTACGATACAGCGCTTATTCGTAAGCGTGCACGCGGCTTTATTGATACGTTTAAAAAACTAGGCGTTAAAGCAGAAGTAGCTTATGCTTCAAAGGCCTTTGCATGTGTAGCTGTGTACCAATTAGCGGCCGAGGAAAATTTATCATTAGATGTAGTCTCAGGAGGAGAATTATTTACAGCATTAAAAGCTGGATTCCCTGTTGAGCGTATTCATTTCCATGGTAACAATAAAAGCATAGCTGAATTAGAGTTAGCCTTCGATGCCAAAATAGGTTGTATTGTCGTAGATAATTTCTATGAAATTCAATTATTAAAAGAAATTTCAGAGCGCCTACAACAAAAAATGCGTATTTTACTACGTGTTACTCCAGGTGTCGAAGCACATACGCATGATTTTATTACGACAGGTCAAGCGGATTCTAAATTTGGCTTCGATTTAAATAATGGTCAAGCAGATGAAGCATTCCAACAAACATTTAACCATCAATATTTAGAACTTCTAGGTTTACACTGCCATATTGGCTCACAAATTTTTGACACAGCTGGCTTTGGCTTAGCGGGTGAAAAATTAATCGATAAAATTTCGGATTGGAACAAGGTTCACGATTTTACATGTACTGTGTTAAACTTAGGAGGAGGCTTCGGAATTCGTTATACAGAAGAAGACGCACCTCTTGAGCCACAAGTATATGTAGAAGATATGATTACAGTTGTCAAAAATAAAGCGACTGTGCTTGGACTTAAAATGCCGGAAATTTGGATTGAACCAGGTCGTTCACTTGTAGGCGATGCAGGTACATCTCTTTATACGATTGGTTCACAAAAAACAGTGCCAGATGTACGTAAATATATTGCTATAGATGGAGGCATGAGTGATAATATCCGTCCAGCACTATATGATGCGAAATATGAGGCTGTTATTGCAAATAAAGCAAGTGAACCAAAAAGTGAAACATATACGGTGGCTGGGAAGCTTTGCGAATCTGGTGATAAATTAATTATCGATGCAAAACTTCAGGAAGCAGCTTCTGAAGATGTATTAGCAATCTTCTGTACTGGCGCGTACGGATATTCTATGGCAAGTAACTACAATCGTGTTCCACGCCCAGCTGTAGTGTTCGTAGAAGATGGTAAGCATCAGTTAGCAATTCGACGCGAAAGTTTTGAAGATATTGTACAAAACGATCTCCCGCTTACGTTAAAAAAGGGTGAGTAAATTTGAGGAAAAATAAATGGGTTTTACTAGCGTCCATTTCAGTTTTTATCTTATTGTGGGGCGTACTTTATTGGGTGTTGGCGTCTAAAGGAATACTTGGACCTGGTTCGTAAGACAGAAATTGGCTTGCGGTAAAAGTACAAATCGTGTAGGATAGTCAAAGATTATGTACAGCTAGAAAAAGAGGGAATAGACAAATATGTTAATTCGATATAAAAAAGCTTTCGAGAAAATAGCAATGGGGCTACTCTCGTTTATGCCTAACGAAAAAGACATAAAAAAGCTCAAAGAGACAATCCACTCCTATGAAAATAATGATAACTGGGTATTATATTTATGGAAAAAAAACGATGAGTATGTTGGCATTGTCGGACTTGTAACTGACGATAATAATATTGCTACGATTCAGCATGTATCCGTTGTCCCTTCTTACAGAGGAGAGGGCGTTGCGAAGGAAATGCTGCAGGAAGTGGCTGAACTTGGTCAGTTCGAAAGTGTGCGCGCAACGGATGAAACACGAAAATTTGTTCGAAAATGTATAAATTGTATGGATGAAGAAGCAGACGAGCATTAACGTCTGCTTTTTCTATGTTTGCTTTCTTGTCTCTCTGCAAGAATATGTGAGCGATCTCGAAGCATATGTTTATGAAGAAGATAGTTAGCGTTACTTGTTGGTAAAAGTTGTATGCGAGCGATTGTCAAATCTTCCAATGCAGGAGAAAGGGGTAACAGAAAGGCTTTGAAGGATCTACCTGTGTGGATAGCAGAAAGCATCTCGGCAAGTTGTAACATTAGTTTATCGTAGTTAATTTCTGTAAAAAAGATATCATTACTATTAGATCGAAAATTATTGAATGCTTTCTCGAGGATTCGTGCCGCGCCAGTATAATTGTGACGCCGCCAATGATATAGGCCTGTTGCAAGCTGTACATATCCTACGAGAGGATGTTTTTTATCACCTGGAGCAATATCCTTCCAGTATTCCTCAAGAACTTCATGACATTCAAAAAAATCTTGATTGCCATTGAAATATGCACAGTAGTCGATAAATAAAGTATGATGCTGTGGATGCATTTTGGACTCCTTTCCACTATACTAAAAGAACATTAGAAACACAGGGTGGTAAAACAATGTCTTATGAAGTAAAATTAGATGCCTTTTCAGGGCCTCTTGATTTATTATTGCATTTAATTCATAGGTTGGAAATTGATATCTATGATATCCCAATGGCTGAAATTACTCAACAATATATTGACCATATACATGCTATGCAAGTACTGGAGTTAAATGAAGCTAGTGAATATTTAGTGATGGCTGCAACGTTATTGGCAATTAAAAGCCGTATGCTCTTGCCGATTCATGAAGGTGAGCTGGAGGATGCCGAATTAGAAGTGGATGGTCCAGACCCTCGTGAAGAACTTGTACTACGTTTAATTGAGTATAAGAAATATAAGGAAGCGGCTAGTAATCTACAAGAGCTCGAAACGGACCGAGCACAAGTATTTACACGACCGCCAGCAGATTTATCAGGATTAGCCTCAGATGAGCAAATGGCGTTATTTGATATGAATGTCAACATCTTTGATATGCTAGGTGCCTTTCAAAAGCTGATGCGTCGAAAGAAATTAAAAAAACCATTAAAGACAACTGTTGCAAGACAGGAGCGTTCAGTGCGTGACCAAATGCGCTCAGTTGTTGATTCATTACGTTCCACAGGTGGACGTGCATCATTTTTCGCGCTTTTTCCCTATGAAGATAAGCCAACGCTTATTCTGACGTTTTTATCACTACTTGAGCTGATGAAACGTCAGGTCGTCATCGTAGAGCAAGACGGTAACTTTGAAGAATTAACGGTTACCTTACAGAAGGAGGATTGGGATGATGACGAAAACAATGATGCTGCAGAGTAAAATTGAAGCTTTATTATTTGTTGTCGGAGATGATGGTTTAACCATCAAACAATTATCACAGCTATTAGGCGAGGCCGAAGAACCTGTTGTACAGGCTATGCAGGCATTACGTGTAAGCTATGAGGAGGATTTAGCGAGGGGCATAACCGTCAAAGAGATGGCAGGTGTTTATCAGCTAATAACAAAGTCTGAGCTTGCAGATGCTATTCAAAGATTAGTAGAAAATCCTACTGTCCAATCATTATCTCAAGCGTCACTTGAGGTACTTGCGATAGTGGCCTATAAGCAGCCAATTACACGTGTAGCCATAGAAGATTTGCGCGGTGTGAAGTGTGAAAGGCCTATACAAACGCTTGTTTCTAGAGCGTTAATTAAAGAGGTTGGCCGTTCAGAAGGGACAGGTCGTGCAATTCTATATGGGACCACTAAAGAGTTTTTAAACTACTTTGGATTAAATAGTATTGAAGAAATGCCGCCTCTGCCTGAAGATGATAATGCTGAAACAGAGCAGGAAACAGATTTATTTATGACGAAATTCCAAGAAACTTTTAGTGGGATAAAGTAACATATAAAAGGTATATCATACATTGCTTTCAACATAAATATGTATCTAACATAAACATATTGTGAGATTTCCTTTCAAATAGAAGTTGAAATAGAAGTGCAAGAATCCCTATAGTAGCTCAATTAGTTGAGCTAACGAATAGATGGAAGAGAAACCTATCATTAAATTAGGTTTTATGTTATCTATATTTTCCTATTACTTTTAATAAGGAGTGGCTAGTTGCTTCGGTTAGTACGTGTACTATTGTTCATATCTGTCGTGTTAATACTTATGCTTCCGCAAACCAGCCTAGCAAGAGGAGGCAGCGGATATGCTGTCCTTGATGGGGATACAGGCCGTGTTTTATTAGAATCAAATAGTGATGCACGGCTACCCATTGCCAGCTTAACAAAAATTTGGACAGCGCTTGTTGCTATTGAAAATAGTGATCTTCAGGAAGAAGTGGTTATTTCACCAAGGGCTGCGATGGCTGAAGGCTCATCAATTTACTTGCAAGCAGGTGAAAAGGTGACGGTTGAAACGCTATTATATGGTTTAATGCTACGCTCAGGAAATGATGCAGCAACAGCTTTAGCAGAGCATGCTGGAGGGTCAGTAGAAGGGTTTGTCAAATTAATGAATGAGCGAGCTGTTGTAGCTGGTCTCACAAATACCGTTTTTATGAATCCTTCTGGCTTACATCATGATGAGCATCTATCATCAGCTAGGGATACTGCAGAGATGCTGAGGATTGCCCTTCAAAATAATACCTTCAAGTCAATTGCATCAACTGTTTTATATCGGGCTGATACAGAAAATGGAATGCTTTGGGAAAATAAGCATCGTTTATTACGAGAGGGCGCAGGGACTGCTACTAACTTAGATGACGAAATGAAACAGCCAGTGAGTTCCTTAAAAACGGCAACGGGTACAGCCTTTGCTGGAAAAACAGGTTTTACGAAGGTTGCTGGTCGCACACTTGCTACTGCCTTTCAAAATGACGGGCAAACTTGTATTGTTGTCACACTGAATGAATCCGATGATTGGAATGTACATCGAGGGCTAGCTAATAAAGTGTGGGAAGAATACAATCTTGAGACAGTGGTGAAAAAAGGGAAATATAATGTAAACAAAAAGGTAGCTATTCGATTAGAGCAACCAATTCGATTACAGCTAACTAAAGAGGAAAAAGATAGTGTAAGGCAAGTGTTACATGTTTCAAGGAAACGACAAGAGGCTGTCCTATCGATTTTTATCGGTGAGGAACGAATATATGCAAAGGCAGTAACTGTTGAATCAGCGGATCGTTAAAAGCGAGACGCTGATTTTTTTTATGACATTTGAATGTCCATTAATATGATGTGAATTATGAAAGGAAAATTTTAGAGTCACTGTCGCTTTATCATTAACAGAAACGAGCATACTAAATCTGAATAAAAAGGATCTAAAGTAAATATAAGTGCTAAAAATTAAAGAAACTAGCTAATAAAAAATTATTTCAAATACTCTAATTACTTATTCATAATTAGTTTTTCTTTAATAATACACAAAAGTATGACATAATTTTCACAGATTAGCGGGAAAAATAACCTGATTGAAGATTGTATGAGGTTTATAAATTGGCATGTATGCCATTGCGAATGAAAACTAGAGGTGAAAGTATGGAAAGATTACAAAAGGTCATTGCATATGCAGGTGTTGCATCAAGGCGTAAGGCGGAGCAATTGATTTTAGAAGGTAAAGTAAAAGTGAACGGCGTTGTAGTACGTGAGCTAGGTACAAAGGTGTCCAACTCAGATACGATTGAAGTTGAGGGCGTAAAACTTGAAAAAGAGGATAAGGTTTATTACTTATTATATAAACCTCGTGGAACCATTTCAGCTGTAACAGATGATAAAGGACGCAAAACTGTCACAGATTTATTTAAGCATATTCCGCAACGTATTTTCCCAGTAGGACGTCTTGATTATGATACATCTGGCTTATTATTGCTGACAAATGATGGGGAATTTTCCTATATGTTGACGCACCCGAAATTTAAAATCGACAAAACTTATATTGCACGTGTCAAAGGTGTTCCAACGATTGAAGGTTTAAAAAAGCTGCAACGAGGAATTAAGCTAGAGGATGGTAAAACGGCACCAGCGATGGCGAGTATGACCTCCTTTGACGAGAAAGCTGGTAAAGCGATTTGTGAAATTACTATTCACGAAGGGCGAAACCGTCAAGTGCGCCGCATGTTTGAGGCAATTGGTACACCTGTTGTCAAATTAAAACGTGAGCGCTTTGCTTTTTTAGATTTATATGGTCTGGCACCTGGAGAGTATCGTGAATTGACAAAGCATGAAGTGAAGCAATTAAGAGTGTTAGCAGAGACAGGGAAAATCGGTTAATTGAACATATACCTGTAGAAAGTGAGTATACCACTATCCGTATGGTGATGTTTTCACTTTCTTAGTGGTGTAATCGTTCATAAATCATTCATAATTATTAGCTAAGCGTTTTTGTATCATTTTGCTATAATAGGTGAGAACAGTACACCTACATTAGTTTCATCTAGTCGAAGTAGTATTCACTTCTGACTGGTAGCTTTTTGGGCGCACAAGCAATTGCATTGTATAGAATTCGACAAACATAATAGCTATACAAAAAATAAGGAATCTATACATAAAAGCTTAGCGTCAATAAATGTTACTCTAAGCCGTAATTGATAGGGGGTTTATTAACTTGGAGAAAAAGAAAAAACGTCTCGTCATCCGTACCATTATTTTAGCAGTTTTGGTCTGTGCAATTGGGTACACTGTATATGGAACAGCGACAAAGGAGAAGGTAGAGTTAGTAGCAGTAGGCTCTAAAGCACCGGACTTCACGTTAGTAGATTTAAACGGTGAGAAACATAAACTGTCTGATTATAAAGGGCAGGGGGTATTTTTGAACTTCTGGGGAACTTGGTGTAAGCCATGTGAAAAGGAAATGCCTGCAATGGACCGTCAGTATAAATCGTTTAAAAACCAAGGTGTACAAACATTGGCTGTCAATATTGCACAAACAGATTTTGAAGTACAGAATTTTGTCGATAGATACGACTTAACATTCCCAGTAGTTATTGACAAAACGAAAAGTGTTATGACTGCCTACAATGTTGGACAATTACCAGCAACGGTCCTTATTGATCCAGAGGGTAAGGTAGCGAAAATTATTACGGGTGAAATGACGGAGGCAAATATCGCTTCGTACATGGAATTAGTGAAGCCGAATGAGGAGTAAATGACTATGGAAAATATCATTTGTGCTTGTGGGCATAGTAACCCATATGGCACGAAGCTCTGTGAAAAATGTGGTCGCCCTTTAACTGAGGAAGGTAAACAAACAAAAGTTGTTGATATGCGCTATGATGGTTCAGCTATTCGATCAAAAACATACAACAAAACATTTATTGATAAAATTTGGAATTTCTTCTCAAGTGTAAAAGTGGGAATTGCCCTTATTATTATCACATTGGTCTCTGCGTCAATTGGAACAATTTTACCTCAAGAGATATATGTAAATGCTCCTGATGCAGGTAAGGCCGAGTATTATGAGAAAGTCTACGGCTGGTTTGGAAAACTTTATAATTATTTAGGGTTATCTGATTTATATAGCACTTGGTGGTTCCAAATTTTAGTTGGAATGTTAGCTATATCAATCATTGTTGCAAGCTTAGACCGTGGGATACCATTGCATAAGTCTCTGAAAAACCAACGCGTTAAACGCCATGAAAGTTTCTTGAAACGTCAACGCATTATAGCAGAGGGACAAGTTTCAAATCCTGAGGATACACTCGAAAAAGTTCAGCAAAAAATGACTGAATTAAAATATAATGTTCGACGTGATGGAAGCGCACTTCTAGCAGAACGCGGCCGTTTTTCTCGATATGGCCCATACATAAACCATGTCGGCCTTATTATTTTTTTAGCAGGTGTTATGATACGTTTAGTACCTGGCTTTTACGTAGACGAGTCAATTTGGATTCGTGAAGGTGAGACGAGAGCAATACCAGGGATGGAAGGCTATTTTATTAAAAATAATAAATTTATTTTAGAAACTCATGACAATAAACCACAGGGTGAGCAGGTGGCACAAGGTGTCAATGTAGTAGCGAAAAACTTCCAAACGGATGTCACTTTATACAAACAACCTGAAGGCTCACTTCCTGGGGACTTGGATAATCTTGAGAAGGTGAGAGATTACTCGATTCGTGTGAACCATCCTTTAAAAGAAGATGGTTTTGCTTTATATCAAATGAATTACCGAATGAATGAATTGAAGCAGATGAATTTTGATTTGGTGAATAAAGAAACTGGTGAATCACTTGGTAAAGCTGAAATTGATCTAACGAATCCTAAAAAGGAATATGACTTAGGAAATGGTTCTTCCGTACAGATTCTAGTGTATACACCGGATTTTTCTGGTTTTGAGAATGGTGAACCACAAACAAAAACTTCTATCCCTAATAATCCAGCATTTTTATTTAAAATGAAAACACCTCAAACACCAGATGGAGAGGTAAGTTTTGTTGAAATTATGAAGCCACCTCTTGAACCGCTTGGAGAAAATAAATATCGAATGAAATTTGCTAGTGCTGACACGCGAAATACAGCAAACTTTACGATACGTAAAGATAGCACAATACCTATACTATTTGTTGGCGGTATTATTTTCATGATTGGTGTAGCAATCGGTTCGTATTGGAATCATAGACGTTTATGGTTACAGGTAGAGCCAGATGGAAAAGTGATAATGGCTGCCCATGTTAATAAAAATATGTTCAGCATGAAAAAAGATTTAGATGCTGTTTCATCCTTTGCTGATTTACCACCATATATAGATCAGCTAGAGAAGTCAGAAGATGTCGAGAAGTCGACTGAACCAGCCATTACTAAAAAGGAAGGTGACAACACCTTATGAGTTTGATTGACATAAGCGGAAACCTATTGTTTATAGCATTTATAGCTTATCTTGTAGCAACATTATTCTTTGGTGGCTCGATTAAGCAATCGAATGCTACAGGCAAAAATACAGATAAATGGGGCAAGCTTGCTATTGCTATAACTATAATTGGTTTCCTTTCGCAGCTTGGGTATTTTATTACTCGTTGGATTCATACAGGGCATGCACCTGTTAGTAATATGTTTGAATTTACGACAGCCTTTGGTATGTTCATTGTTGCTGCATTTATTTTAATTTACTTTATTTATCGCATGACGGCTTTAGGTTTAGTGGCACTACCTGTGGCACTTTTAATAATTGCCTATGCAGCGATGTTCCCGAACGAAGTAAGTCCATTAGTACCATCTTTACAAAGTTATTGGCTAACAATTCATGTTATTACAGCGGCTTTGGGTCAATCGATTTTGGCAATAAGTGCGGTAGCTGGACTGATTTATTTATTAAAAGTAGTAGATGTTACAAAGCCTACTAAAGAGCGCTTTTGGTTAGAAACAGTGATGTTCTGCTTAGTATTAGTAGTTGGCTTTGTCATTGCTTCCTCTACATTTAAGGCAATGGATTACGAATCTAAATATTCTTATGTTGATAAAGAAGGTACAGAGCGTCAAATTACTTATAATATGCCACCGATATTTGGAATGAATGAATTTAAAGCAATTGAAGAACATGGTATGTCGCCAATTGTAGAAATGCCTTCACTTATTAATGCGAAGAAATTAACAACGGTTGTTTGGTCATTATTAGTAGGATCGATTTTATACTTATTAATTCGTTTAATTGCTCGACGACGTATTAGCGCAATATTCCAACCATTTGTTAAGCGTGTCAATTTACAATTACTAGATGAAATCGGCTACCGTTCCGTATTAATTGGTTTCCCAGTATTTACATTAGGTGCTTTAATCTTTGCGATGATTTGGGCACAAATCGCCTGGAGTCGTTTCTGGGGATGGGATCCAAAAGAGGTATGGGCACTTATCACATGGTTATTTTATGCAGCATTTTTACATTTACGCCTTTCAAAAGGTTGGGAAGGTAGAAAGTCTGCTTGGTTAGCATTAATTGGCTTCGCCATTATCTTATTCAACTTAGTTGCTGTTAACTTAATTCTTGCAGGCTTACACTCATACGCTTCAAATTAATATGAGACCAGATTACGTATAGAGGTACTTAAGGTAGAGGAATATAAGCATATACCTATATCTACTATGAAAACGGTTGTAAAATAACGTTCTGTCTGCTTGAAAAAGCTGTGAACGTTCACTTCCTTTGCCTTGTAGCACAAGTTTTGCAGGATGAACTATTATGGAAGCATATATGAGATTTGCAACGTCGCTAGTATTAGAAAGATAAGCCTTCTTGCTTGTGGCAAGAGGGCTTTCTTTTCTTTTCAATATGTGTCGAACCATGTACAATAGAATGTAGAGAAAGATTGGAAGAGAGGGATCGTGAAAGTGTCAGAAAATATTTCAGTGTTAGTAGTAGATGACGAGGATCGTATTCGACGCTTATTAAAAATGTATTTGGAGCGTGAAGGGTATCTTGTTGACGAAGCAGAAAATGGTGAACAAGCGATCGAAAAATCTTTAGAAAAAGAGTATCACTGTATTTTATTAGATATCATGATGCCTGAAAAAGACGGACTTGAAGTATGTGCAGAAATCCGTGAACGTGCAGCAACACCAATTATTTTATTAACTGCCAAGGGCGAAGAAGCAAACCGTGTACAGGGCTTTGAGCTTGGAGCAGATGATTATATTGTAAAACCATTTAGTCCTCGTGAGGTAGTGTTACGTGTGAAGGCTATTTTACGTCGTTCCCAGGCATTCTCACCTTCGACAAATGCATCCTCTTCTAAAGATTTGGTTGTATTCCAGCATTTAATGATCGACCATGATGCCCATCGTGTAACAGCAGAGGGGATTGAGGTGAATTTAACACCGAAAGAATATGAATTGCTTTATTTCCTAGCGAAATCGCCAGACAAAGTATTTGACCGTGAACAATTACTAAAAGAAGTTTGGCATTATGATTTCTTTGGAGATTTACGTACTGTGGATACACATGTAAAGCGCTTACGTGAAAAACTCAATCGTGTATCTGAAAACGCTGCAAAGATGATTGTTACTGTTTGGGGCGTTGGCTACAAATTTGAGGTTGTCAATGAATAGAATATGGAATAGTGTTGTCGGGAAGCTATGGGTAACCATATTGCTTCTCGTTTCATTTGTATTATTTGTTTTCACGGTATTGATGCTCGAATTTCTACAAAATTACCATATGCAGCAAGCAGAAATTTCGTTGCGCCAAACTGCTGCAACGGTGGCAAGTATAGTAGATGATAATGAAACAGCAGAGTCAACGTCGGAATTATTAAAGGATATTTTACCCGAAAGCACAAATGCACTTATTGCTACAGGTGATAACGAGGTATCATTTGCTTTGCAGGAGGGTGTTAATAAAAAAGAAATACAGGATGCTATATTAGCCAATAAATCTTTCCATAAAATCTTTCAATCGGATGAACCAATTACAAATGAAATGATGATGCCATCATCTACGGATAAAGAAAAAATAGAATCGTATGTGGTGCTCGGCTTCCCATTAAATGTAGAGAATGCCGTGCATGGTGCTGTCTTTATTTATCAAAGTCCAGATGCACTTCATAAAACATCAAAAGAAACGACTAAAATTGTCTTTTTATCTGCCTTTATAGCCTTTGTGCTGACGACATTCTTTGCCTTTTTCCTATCCTCACGTATTACCTCGCCTTTGCGTAAAATGCGAGAATTGGCTTTTGAAATTTCAAAGGGGAATTTTGAAGCGAAAATGCCAACAACACAAAATGATGAAATCGGTCAGCTTGCTGTTGCCTTTAATCAAATGGGGCGACAATTAAAGCATAATCTAGAAGTAATCAATCAGGAAAATGAACAGCTTTCTAATATTTTGACATCGATGACAGATGCAGTCATTACGTTTAATCGAGATCGTACAATATTATTAAGTAACCCACCAGCAGAGCGTTTAATGCAAAAATGGTTTGTTAATAAAGGCTCTCAAAGTGCGAAGCCAATTCCACCAGAGTTATATCATATGCTGGACCATGTACTAATGTTTGAGGATAAACTGGAAGAAGAAATTGAGATGGATGGAAATTATTATACCTTTACAATTAGCCCCCTATACAGTGGGGAATTAATACGTGGAGCAGTTGCTGTTATTCGTGATATGACAGAGCAGCATCGCTTAGAAAAGCTGCGTTCAGATTTCATAGCCAATGTATCCCATGAGCTTAGAACGCCAATTTCAATGCTTCAGGGCTATTCAGAGGCCTTAATGGATGATGATTTTATTCAGGATCAGGAAGAACGTAACGAAATAACAAAAATTATCTATGATGAATCGAAGCGAATGGGACGTCTAGTAACAGATTTATTAGATTTAGCTCGTATGGAATCGGGGCATATGACGCTTTATAAGGATGCCCTCCCAATTAATTCTACATTCGAACGGATAACACAAAAATTTGCTCAGGTTGCTAAAGAGAAACATGTTCGTCTAGTATTTGATAGTGAATTCAATGAGGAAGCTAGGATAAGTATTGACGAGGATCGGATTGAACAAGTGTTAACAAATTTAGTTGACAATGCACTCCGTCATACGGATGAAGGGTCAGTTACTGTCAAAATTGAGCAGGAGCCGACCTTCGCAAAAATATCTGTTCAGGATACAGGACATGGCATTCCAAATGAGGACTTACCTTATGTTTTTGAACGTTTTTATAAAGCTGACAAAGCCCGGACGCGTTCTAAAGGCGGAACTGGCCTAGGTTTAGCTATTGCTAGAAATATTGTAAAGGCACATTCAGGGACTATTATGGTTGACAGTGTGCTGAAAGAAGGTACTACCTTTACGTTTTATTTACCTTTCGAATAATTAATATCATTGCTACTTTAGTGGTATTAATTGGCTGTAACTTCTATAAACATGAAGACGACAAATATTATAGAACGGGGGTGGAGTGCATTGAATGACTCCGTGTTCCATCGACTATACGATGCATACCATCAAGACGTGTTCCAGTTTCTTATTTATTTAGTAAAAAACCGTATACTTGCTGAAGATTTAGCGCACGAGGTTTATGTACGAGTATTGCGCTCATACGATCAATTTGCAGGAAATAGCAGTGAAAAGACATGGCTATTTGCCATTGCTAAAAATGTCGCAATCGATCACTTTCGGAAGCAGGCAGTACGCCAAAAGCATTCACTTGACTTTTTTGACTGGGAAACGGAACAACTCCATTCAAACACACCATCACCGGAAGATATGCTGGAGGCAAGTGATGAATTTATGCAGGTAGAGTCAGCACTTGAAAACTGTACAGGAGACCAAAAGATGGTCATTATTATGCGCTACTTTCAAGATTTATCGATTGCAGAAACAGCACAAATACTAGATTGGACAGAAGCAAAGGTAAAAACAACACAGCATCGTGCCATCAAATTTTTAAGGCAACAGCTACAACAGGTTAGAGAACAGGAGGCGAAACGGCAATGACACATAACCAGTTTGATGATGACCAGCTAGAACATGTATTGAACAATGCCCCTAAGCTTTCTGACCGCCGTTCTAAAGATGAAATATTAAATCGATTATTGGCAGATGCTCGCTTGCAGGATAATGTTCATTTGCAAGAAGCCATCCAGCAGCCATTAGACGAAGAAGTGTCAGCGCAAGAACAACAGCAAAGTATAGAGACAGAAACAACAAAGCGCAAAATCCGTAAATGGCCCATTCTTATGAGTGTTGCTGCTGTTTTCGCATTAACAATAGGTGTAGGCTCTAAGTTTATGAATAATAATGATTCCAAGATAGATCAGGCGACTGCCCCTGACATTGCTCCGTATTCTACTATGCAAGACGGGCCAGCTGCAAAAACTGCTGAAAATTTTGATAATTATCTGGATTCGAGCATTGTTGCAGAACATGCTAAATTTATGTCTCTACGTACCTCTGTGTACGAGGAAGACTTAACGGATGCCGTTGTCTTTCGTATTGGTTTGGCAAGTCGTGATGTAGAAAGCGTACCAATGACGTATATTATTCCCAATGAGCGGGTTGAAGCGGATTTTGGGAAAGAAAAACCTTCTACATTACAAATGTATAAAAAGTATGCACCACAAATTGAAGAGAAAGCAAAAGGCTTTACTAACTACCATCCATATCAAGGTGAATTGAAGGAAAAAGATGATAAGCTGATTCATGTATTACCCGAGAAAAATGATTATGATGTAGCCTCTGCACCCGTAAATGAATATAAGGGAACCTTGCAGGATACATTTTCAGACTCAGAGTATACAGAGGTCGAGTTTGAAAATGCAGATGGCACACCATACGAGTTTTCTCAAGAGGGAGAGCCGAGTAAGGCTATGTCATTAACAGGTCCAAGTCATTTTAATTATTATTTATATAAAGACCAGGATAATGGGGCGGAGTATTTATCTCCCGATTTTCGTCAAACTTTTCCCTCGGTAACAGAAGCGATTACGGTTATGCGCAATAAAAATGATGATGTTTATGTTCCTGTCGTTCCAGAAAATGTGACTTATACTGTACAGGAGGTTGCAGAGGGTGTTGTTGTTACCTTTAATGCTCCTCTTGATTTAACGACAATGGAGCCAGCTCGAGCAACACAATTAATCGAAGCAATGATGCTAACGGCTGCAAGCTTTGATAAACAATTACGCTTAGATAATGTAGTTCAGGAAAGCTGGGAAGGCTTTGATTTAAAAAATTTCTTGCCCAAGCCTGTAGGCGCAAATAAGCAGTATATGGATACGCCATAGCAACTTTACGGCGATAGTTTAAGGAGTATTCTCGTACATCAACTGTGGCGAGAATACTCCTTCTTGTTTCTATGGCGATAAACCAACTAACTGTCCATAAAACATACAAATCTAATAGGATTTTTTAAGCAGAACTATTTACTTTTTCTAAATAATTCATTATAGTAAAGCTGTAGAACAAAAATAAAATATTGATTCATCTTCGGGGCAGGGTGAAAATCCCGACCGGCGGTAATAGAGCTGTAAATCGCTAATGTGAAAGACATTAGCTCGAATGATTTACTAAAGACTCTTCAGCCCGCGACCTGTGCAAAATTTTTTGCATGGCTGACTTGGTGCGATTCCAAGGCCGACAGTTAGAGTCTGGATGGGAGAAGATGGAGGTACGATCGTCATTCGTTATTTTAAATTAGCTTTGAACGAGCGTTTTTTCAACATGGCTTTAAAGCCCGCTCGAAAATTGCTGTTTAATGGCGTTTATTAATCATGCCTATTCTCCCTTATGCCAACAATGCATAAGGGTTTTTTCATGAATAACATTTGATTAGATCGTAACCTTTCTTCTTGCGAGATTGAATCAGCAAAGAGGAGAGAATTTTCAATGAAGAAAAATGTTAAACTTCAATCGTTTATTACGATTGGCATGCTGAGCAGTATTTCGTTTTTATTAATGCTATTTAATTTCCCAATTCCACCATTCCCAGCGTTTTTGGAAGTGGATTTCAGTGATATGCCTGCATTACTAGCAGCCATAACAATGGGACCTGTAGCGGGGATTCTAGTAGAGTTATTTAAAAATGTATTGGATTGGATTTTCTCAGGCACGCCAACAGGAGTACCAGTAGGACATATCGCTAACTTCACGACAGGTATTTTATTTATTTTACCAGTATCCTTTATTTTTAAGCGTTTTAAAAACATTGGTGGTCTTATTGGAGGCTTAGCAGCAGGAACAATCGTTATGGCGGTTGGTATGAGTGTTCTTAACTATGCTGTATTTTTACCAATGTACACGTACTTTTTAGGGATGGAGCCTGTTGTAGGAGATTCATTATATAAAATGATTGTGGCTGGAATCTTGCCATTTAATATTGTTAAAGGTATTTTATTAACTGTTATCATGGCCTTATTATTTACAACTATGCGCAAATGGATAGATCGTCAGCGTAATATGTATTTAACGAAATAAGATTATATGAAACCTCGAGTGTGATTTGATATGCTCGAGGTTTTTTTATGGATTGAACGCTTGAATCAATAGATAGATTTGTCAACGGAACTTAATCTAGTCGAGCCTAGTGTTTTCATGTAGAATAAGAAAGAGTTTAGAAATGCTAGAGGAGTTTGAAGAGATGAGTGAAAAAAAGGCACAATGGTCTAGTAAACTAGGCTTTATTTTAGCATCAGCAGGAGCGGCAATCGGATTAGGGGCGATTTGGAAGCTTCCATATGTTACTGGTCAAAGTGGCGGTGGAGCATTTTTCCTAATCTTTGTTCTATTTACATTGTTAATTGGTTTACCAATGCTATTATCAGAATATATTTTAGGACGTGGCACCCAATCTGAGGCGGTCACTGCATATAAAAAAATTGCACCGACGAAAAGGGGCTGGGCATGGATTGGCCGCATGGGTGTACTGGGTTGTTTTTTATTATTAACTTTTTATAGTGTTGTGGGCGGTTGGATTTTTATTTATAGCGGTCTTGGTGTGGCTGGTACTGTTATTGATCCTGCTAATGATCCTAGTGAGCTATTTGAAAAGATTATTGGTACGCCTTGGATTACATTGCTAGGTTTAGGGTTATTTACGCTAGCGAATGTACTAGTGATATCTCTTGGAGTGCAAAATGGTATAGAAAAGGCTAATAAGTTTATGATGCCATTATTATTTATGATGTTTATAGTACTTGTTGTCCGAGCAGTAACATTAGACGGAGCGATGGAGGGTGTGAAATTTTTCTTATGGCCAGACTTCTCTAATATTACTGGAAGGGCTTTATT
Organism: Lysinibacillus sp. FW301-JW8; assembly: GCF_058788755.1. NCBI lineage: Bacteria > Bacillati > Bacillota > Bacilli > Caryophanales > Bacillaceae > Lysinibacillus > Lysinibacillus sp. FW301-JW8. The sequence goes on along the minus strand of NZ_JBYTBB010000015.1, from coordinate 12,135 downwards.
AGAAGCTTTAGGCCAATCCTTCTTTGGCTTAGCAGTAGGGTTTTCTTGTCTAGTGACCTACAGCTCTTATTTAAAAAAGGATGTGAGCTTACCTAACTCGGCGGGCTCGGTTGTACTTTTAACTGTACTTGTATCGTTTTTAGCAGGATTAGCGATTTTTCCTGTTGTATTTGCCTTTGATTTAGAGCCTGCATCTGGACCAGGCTTACTATTTATGGTGCTGCCTACAGCATTTAGCCAAATGCCATTGGGTGAAGTGTTCTTAGCGATGTTTTTATTACTATTTTTATTCGCAACATTAACATCTTCCTTCAGTTTATACGAAATTATTGTAGCGGCATTTATAGAAAAGGGGCGAGTGTCTCGCTCAGCATTGACACTGTTATTAGGTGTAATAGTCTTTATTGCTGCAATTCCAGCAGCATTGTCTTCTAGTACCTTAGCAGATGTATCATTCTTTGGGAAAACAATTTTTGATACGACAGATTTTTTAGTATCGAATTTAATGCTTCCGTTAGGAAATTTATTGATAGCTTTCTTTATTGCGCATGTAGCTGATAAAGAATTTGTGAGGAAGGAATTACTGATGGGAAGCCAAATGGGACAGGGGTATTATTCTACATATCGACTATTAATGTTAATTGTAGTACCTATAGTCATTCTTGTTGTTTTATTAAATATGCTTTTACAATATTAAAAAGCAGGGTGTATTCTATTTTACAGGAATACACCCTATTTTTTTATGAATAAAAGAACGTTAGCCTAAAACCTTCGCATTCTACGAAAACGGCTAACTGACCTGCCTCGTGCCGCTGCCGCTTTGCTTTCACGAAAAAAACATTTGCAGGTCTGGGCACAATTCAGAATCCGGACGCAATTACGCCAAGGCGAAATTGATAATGGGGGCAACGATAGGGTTAATATTCGTTAAGTGATAATTCTCCTAGCCAATCTTCTTTGATAATCTTTTTTGCTTGCTCTTCGCTGTTTGTAATAGGAAAAACTTTATCTACCTGCGAAATAGCGAATAAGTTGCGGATGAAATCATCGACGACAATAATGGCGATTTTCTTTTCTTTTATTGATATTTTTTTGGCAAAGTTAACGATCATACCAAAGCCGGTACTATCGATATTTGTTACCTTTTGCATATCGATAATATATCCATGCTTTGTTTCTAAATTTAGTGATTGAAGATCTTTTTTTATATCCTCAATCAGACCGTATTCTAAATCGCCAGTAAACGCAATTAAGATATAATCAGCCTTTGTGCCAATATCCATCGCAATTTTCTTCTGATTCATACTATAGCGCCTCCATTTTCCTTTTCATGTTTATGGATTAATTTATACTTGGCATTTCCATGATATGTGCCTGATAAGAGTGAAAGCTTTCCAAAGACTTTTTGAGCCTCCTCATCCGCTTTTTTCATTGTGGGAGTCGCCGTGTATTCATAATTGTTTTAATAAACTCCCATTGTATCTATAACACATCGTATCATGTTTATCCTTAATTAAAACTTAAATTTATTGACTTCGTTTTGTAATTTATCTGAAATTGTTGCTAATTCATCTGAGTTTTGTGTTATCTCTGCCACGGTAGCATATTGTTCCTCAGATGTAGCGGCGATTTCCTCTGTTGCAGCTGCAGAGTCTTCGATGATACGAGAAATGTCTTGAATAGCTTGTTGAACACCTAAGGAGTTGTCATTGACATGGGTAAATGCCATCTTCATTTGTTCAACACCTTTTTCTGTTTCCACAACTTTCTCCACGATCTCTTTTAAAGCGGTTCCTCCTTTGTTGATAATTGTTACTTGCTCCTCTACCGCAAGCAGATTACTTTCCATTGTGCGAACTGTTACTGACGTTTCAGCCTGAATATCATTAATGAGATTTGTAATTTGTCCAGATGCCATGCTTGATTGCTCAGCAAGCTGACGTACCTCTGAGGCAACAACCGCAAAGCCTTTTCCTTGATCACCTGCGCGTGCGGCTTCAATAGCTGCATTAAGGGCAAGTAAATTTGTTTGCTCTGCAATACCTGTAATCACCGTGATAATACCACCAATTTCTTCAGAGCGTTTGCCTAGTTTTTGAATAGAGTCCGTTGCATAAGACACTGTTTGCGTTACAGCACTTAAATGCTTGATGGCTTCATTAATCGCTTCTTCTCCTTTACGTGCAATATTCGATGATTCTATGGCACTAGTCAAAGTCATTTCCGCCTTTTTCAAACTACTCGATACTTCTTCAATTGTTTTTTGCATCATCGATACAATTTGCTCAGCTTGATCGGATTGTGTTGTTGTTCCAACTGCGATTTCATTCATCGTTAATGCAATTTGGTTAGAAGCCTCGCTAGTCTGGTGTGATGATTCTGCTAATGAGTGGGAGGAGTTAGCCACCTGGTTAGCGCTGCCAGCCACAATTGTTATTGTTTCAGTTAAGCGATCTTTCATATTACTAAATGCTTGTGCTAAATCCGTAATCTCATCTTTGCCTTTAGGATTTAATAATTTTACATTCAAATTTAAATCTGCAAGCTCTTGGGCATTTGAGCTTAGGATATTGATTGGATTAATGATTTGTCGTTGTAAAAACCAACTAATACCGACAATCAATAGAATAGCAATCCCTAAAGAAACTGCTACATTTTCAAGGGCTGATTTTGTTGCAATGCTTATATAAGGAGCTGTTGGAACGGCTGTTGCCCATACACCTATTACATCTCCTTTGCTATCTAAAATAGGGTCATAGGCTGCCTGATGCATGTTTCCTAAAACACTTGCCGAACCAATAAAGCGCTTTTTTTCTCCTAATACAACAGTGGCGACTTCGTCAGATACTTTAGTATTTAAGGCACGCTGTCCGTTTTCGACAATATTGGTACTAATTCGTGAATCATTTTGGAAAATTGATACGGCATTACCGTTTGTTAGCTCTCCAACTTTATCAGCAATGTCAAAATTCTCAACCATGTTGACATCGCCTTTATATAATTGATTATTTTTGATGGACCAATCTCCAGGGAATTTTGCGTTTAAATATTCATAGCTTACTTGAATATCTGATAGAAGCTTAGTATTTGCACTTTCTAAAAGATTCTTTTTCGCAACATAATAATTAATTCCTGCTAAAAGTGAAGTAAGAAGTAAAATACAACTAAAGATTAGCAGGCTTATTTTTTTTCGGATTGTCAGTTTCATTAAAACTCCTCCAATTATACTTTATAGGTGTGTTGTTGAACCTTATTTCACGTTATGATTTAAGTTGCTCGTTTTCATGAGCTAAGTAGAGTTGATATATATTTAAAGATTCATCAAAACCCTCTATTTTCATTTATATATATTCTTTTTGAGATACCAACTAAAAATTTTGTTTCAGAAATATGTTCAAACCAAATATCGTCAACCATATTTTTAACAAAAAATAAACCACGCCCACGATCTGAAAAATCAAGTTCATTTAAATCGTATTGAAGAACTTTACTCCAATCATTCTCAGCAATCCCTTTTGCTTCATCTGTAACGGTTACTTTTATTTCTTCATCGGATTGGCATACATGTATTTGAATTTCCTTTTCTGAGCATGCATCGATTTTTCCCATTGCTTCAACAGCATTTATAACTAATTCATGTACAACAAAGCGTAATTCTTTTTTATAAGGTAGATTATACACGTTTGCATAATTTTCCATAACTTGATCTACGAATGCTATTGCTTGTGTATCAGGATTTACATTGAGCGTGAATTCCATCACCAATCACCTACCCTGTAATGTAATTGTTATTGAAACTACTGTTATATCATCACTGTGATCATTTTCTAATAAATTGTACTTTTGAGAAAATTTTTGTAAGGCATAGCTATTTTCTTGTGAGGCATAGGAATGGAAAAAATCCATATCAATATTGTGTTGTTTATTTAATGTCAATAATCCATCCGTATAAAGTATAATACGATGCCAGCCGGATAAAGGAATTGTTTTTTTAGTGATTGGAATGGTAGGGAATAGTCCAAGAATAGGTGTGTTTGCTTGAAGAAATACTGTCTCTCCGTACTTTCCAAATAAAAAACCAGCTGGATGGGCTGCATTCACATAGTGTAATGTTCCACTTTTTGTATCAATAAGTATGTAGATAGCCGTCATTAAAAAACGGTCCATATCTTCATCAGAAAAAAGCTCATTAATTTGACGATTTAGCTCCCGAATGACTGTTACAGGATCGATTAATTTTGTAATCATACCTTTTAACAGAGATCGAACGGACATGGTAACAAGTGATGCAGCGATGCCATGCCCCATAGCATCATATAAAAGAATAGCCGTCAAATGTTCATTAATCCTAAACCAACAGTACATGTCACCTCCTAATGTATTGGATGTAACATAAAGTCCATCAATCTGTAGGTTTTCAAGATATAGTGGTGGTGATAAAGCGTTTTTTTGAAACTTTTTTGCCACGATTAGGTCTTTTTGAATCATACTTTCTTGTTGTCTTCGCAGTTTTGCTTCATTCTGATATTTTGTGGCAACTTGAATTCGGGTTTTAAATTGTGTGAAATCAAATGGCTTTAAAATAAAATCAAATATTCCAGCCTCAAAAACTCTATCAATCGTAATTGTTTTTTCATAAGTAGTAGCAAGAAGGATTGGGACATCAATCCAGTTTATTAAACTGTCAATTTGCTGACATATTTCTTCGCAATTTTTAAGTGTCAATTTTGCATCGAGAATAATTAATTCTAGATCTTCTTTCAAAGAATCTAATAAATAATTCATTGCTGCATCAGGGGAGGAAAAGCAATGAATATCTTTGATGTCTATACGATGAAAATATTTTTGCAGACGCAATACATCATTACTTACGCTGCCAATAATTAATACTGACATGCTTCCTACATTCACCGCCTTATGGATCTTTAACAGAAGATTTCTAGGAATTTTAAATATTCATATAACTATATTATATACGCCTTATTTACTTGGCTGATGAACAATATAGAAATTCTAATTTGCTATAAATTTACCAATAAATATGGCATTATACAAGACTATTGTGATATAAAATGCGGAAATATTATTTCTTATTTAAATTCCATAAAACAGACTATGAAAATCGCCGAAAATCTTCATAGTAAAGCCTTAATTCACGTGTAAAGGCAATCATAAATGAGAGCTCTATATATCTAAAAAAAAGATAAATATCTTCGAAAAAAACAATGTAATGAAAGTTGACATATGTATTGCACCTTTTTCATTTTTGATGTAATTTAAAAGCAGTTATTTATTATGGTGTCAACTAAAATTACATTGGAGTGGTGGAGAATGAAACATTATACGAAAGAAGATATTATACGCCGAGTGGAAGAAGAAAATGTGAAATTTATTCGCCTACAATTTACTGATATATTGGGAACAATTAAAAATGTTGAAGTTCCTGTAAGTCAATTAGAAAAAGCATTGGACAATAAAGTGATGTTTGATGGTTCATCCATTGAGGGCTTTGTACGTATTGAGGAATCGGATATGTATTTACGTCCAGATTTTAATACCTTTGTAATTTTCCCTTGGACAGCTGAAAAGGGCAAGGTAGCACGCTTTATTTGTGATATAGCAAGACCTGATGGTACACCGTTTGAAGGTGATCCACGCTCTAATCTAAAAAGGGTATTAAAAGAGATGGAGGAGCTTGGTTTTACTTCATTTAATTTAGGACCAGAGCCAGAGTTTTTCTTATTTAAGCTGGATGAAAAAGGGCACCCAACACTTGAATTAAATGATAGTGGGGGATACTTTGACTTAGCACCGACAGATCTTGGCGAGAATTGTCGCCGTGACATTGTATTAGAGCTAGAAGGGATGGGCTTCGAGATTGAAGCATCTCACCATGAGGTGGCACCTGGTCAGCATGAGATTGATTTTAAGTATGCCAATGCTATTGAAGCATGTGATAATATTCAAACATTTAAACTTGTTGTAAAAACAATTGCAGCGCAGCATGATTTACACGCAACTTTTATGCCAAAGCCATTATATGGCGTTAACGGCTCTGGAATGCACTTTAATTTATCTTTATTTGAGGGAAATAAAAATGCCTTTTATGATGAAAATGCAGAGCTGCAATTAAGCCAAACAGCGCGTAGTTTTATGGCTGGTATTTTTAAACATGTACATGGCTTTACTGCAGTCACGAATCCGCTTGTAAATTCCTACAAACGGTTAGTGCCTGGCTATGAGGCTCCTTGTTATGTAGCATGGTCTGCTCAAAACCGCTCACCACTTATTCGAATTCCGGCTGCAAGAGGGCTTTCCACACGCATTGAGCTTCGTTCTGTTGATCCTGCAGCAAATCCATATTTAGCGATGGCCGTTATTTTAGCATCAGGGCTCGACGGGATTCGCAATGATTTAACACCTCCAGACGCAGTTGATCGAAATATTTATAAAATGTCTCGGAATGAACGTGAATTAAATGGTATTGATAGTTTACCATCATCATTAGAATTTGCACTAATTGAATTAGAAATGGATCATACTGTACGTGAGGCACTTGGGGATCATATTTTTGAAAAATTTTCGACTGCTAAAGAAATAGAATGGAATAAATATCGTACACGCGTTCATAACTGGGAACGTGAAGAATATTTAAGAATGTATTAAAAGGAAGTGTTGGAGCTTTTTCGCTTCAACACTTCTTTTTCACTTGAATAGTTATATTATTTTTGTGACAAATCTTTCCTTTTAATTTAATATAAAAGAGGGGGAGGAGAATAGATGGTGCAAGCGACTCAAGTAGTAACAATCCAAAATAATGATATAGTAAATTTTGAAAATGATATTAATAACGCTCTTTTAGATTTAAGTGAATATTTAATAATCGATATTAAATATAATACTTTATATATTGGAGAACAGACTGTTATACATTCAGCTCTAATTATTTATAAATAAAGAAATTCATGACTGATTGAAAGGAGCATTTTATTTGTCAAAAATTTTTATGCTTTCAATTACTAAAAGAATAGATGATCGTGAAGAAACTCAAAGTGTAATGGAAAAAATATTTCCCAGGAAATCTGTGTTAAAAGAATTTCTAAAAAAAGAAGGTTATTGTAAGGCAGCGAAAAATCAATATATAAAAATTAAGAATGAATTGATATATGAGGCAGCCATAGAAAAAATAAAACTTTAAATAATGATAGTACCACTTAAAAAACAACATTAGAAATAAAATTAAGTCATGTTCATATGAGCATGATTTTTCTATTAGTTAATATAGACTTAAAAATGATTTATAACTTACTTACTGATACATAATTCAATTAGAATTTATTAAGTAAACTTTTCTTTAAAAATTATTAATATAGTAGTATGGATAAATCAGTCCAAAGATAGCATAAAAAAACAGGATTAAATACTGTCATTTCGTTAATCTATATACAAGGAGTGAGAGCAATGAGTTGGATTGAGTCGATTCAAAAGGCAATTAATTATATCGAAGTGCATTTATTAGAGGACATTACTATGGAGCAAATTGCACGAGAGGTTCATTCTTCAGTCTTTCATTTTCAACGGACTTTCTCAATTTTAACGGATATGTCCATTGCGGATTATATAAGACGTAGAAGATTAACATTGGCTGCGCAAGAGTTACTGAATACAGAGGAAAAAATAATCGATCTCGCCTACAAATATGGCTATGACTCTCCTGAAGCTTTCACAAAGGCATTCCGCAAGCAGCACCATATAACGCCAAGTGAAGCAAGAAAAAAGCAAGGCCCATTACAATCATACAATCGCCTGGTCATCCAGGTCAGTCTGAAAGGAGCAGAACCAATGAAGTATAGAATTGAAGAAAAAGAAGCATTTCAAGTAGTTGGGGTAAAAAGAACTTATAATTGTCAAAGTGGTGAAAATACGAGAGGGATTCCTCAATTTTGGAATGAAATGAACAATCAAAATTTTGATAAACAGTTGATTCAATTAAATAATGGAGATATTAAGGGTGTACTTGGAGTTTGTGTTCCTGATCCAAACTATCCACAAAATAGCCTGATTGATTATTGGATTGCTGCTGATTATGCAGGGGATGTACCAGATGATTTACTGGCAATGGACATATCAGCATCTAAATGGGTTGTCTTTGAAGTACATGGTCCTATGCCAGATGCAATGCAGAATACTTGGAAACAAATATATTCTGAATGGTTCCCATCTAATCCCTACGAACCGATAGGATCTGCAGAGCTTGAAGTGTATTCTGATGAGGATCCATTTAGTCCTGATTGTTATTCTGAAATTTGGATACCGATTAAGTAATAAGTAAATTGTAAAGACCAAGAATGTGATTAAATTCTTGGTCTTTACGAATTTATTGTATTAAAGCATAAATACTAATATCATCAGATGTTTCTGTTTCGGGTAATGTTCCTATATAGCTGAATTTCAACTTTTCTAGTACTTTTATGGAGTTTTTATTAGCAGGCTCAACCTTTGCTTCAATTTTTTTAATGTGTAAGGCGGTGAAGGCATAATGAATTAAAGCTGTAATACTTTCCTGCGCAAAACCCTTTCCCCAATAAGCTATCCCAAGCTCATAGCCAATTTCTGCGGTATTGTTCTCTTCATCAAATGAATTAAATCCACATGAGCCAATAATTTCCTGGGATGTTTTCTCAATAATTGAATAACGGATTCCTTTTTGTTCTTTCGCCAATTGATCAAGTATTGTAATCATCTCTTGTGCCTGTTTAACATCCGTTAAATTAATAATATTCATGTATTTCGTTACGTCTGGATCTGACCAAATTTGAAATAAATTATTGGCATCCTCTATTTTCATTTTTCTTAAATACAGTCTTTTTGTGTCAATTTGTTCTATCAATACTTTTACCTCCAAGTTTTTATCTTCATTCAGCAGAAGACTCTCACCTCTACAGGTGGTGAGATGAAAGCGGTGTTGGTTCCTTTTCAGTGGGTGTCGAAACACCTACTGAAATAGCGGAACTCAGTCTAAGAACGCCACGTCCTGTGGCAACGACTGAGTGACCAACCTCATGTCGGCCCAAAGTCTCCGGCGGATGTCACGGATTTTCAATGGAATGAATTGTGTAGGCACAATTCAAAATCCGGACACAATTACGCCAAGGCGAAATTGATTTTATTTGGATGAAAAATATTGCTATCTGCGCATCATTCAGTCCCTTCAAATTTTATACTAGATGTATTTTCAATATTAGACAATAGTTCTACTATTTACAATATACCTTATAATAATAAGGAAATAATAGAATTGGGGAAAAGAAAATGATAAAGGTAAAACCAGAGAATTTTTCGGCGATAAGAGAGACTATTAAAGAGGCACCAACATTTGTCTACAGCATACTGGATCAGATAATAGAAGGTACCATTTATGCAGACGATGCTGGCTATCATTCAATACTAGTACAGACAAAATCAGGAATATATTATGTTTATGGCGATTCGTCTTATGAACCTATGGTAAGTAAAATTGTTACGCTGCTACAAGAATCGCGTGAACACAAAAAACGCTTCACAATATTTACTTATTCAGACGATTGGAGCACAAAAATTAATCAACAATTAAAAGATTATGTTAAGAAAATAGAACGGTACACGTTTAGCTTTGATAGCAATATCTATAACAAGAGAGAAAAACGATATTTAATAGATTTTGAATGCTCTAAAATCACTCAACAACATATTGAACATAGTATAGAATTTACTACTCAATACTACAAAGAATATTGGGATACAACTAGTAATTTTCTTAAAAATGGTTTTGGTTTTTGTCTTCAACATGAAGGCAAAATGATTAGTGAAGCGGTTTCCATTTTTAAATCGATGCAATATGCAGAAGTGGATATAGTAACTGATCCGAGATATAGGGGAAAAGGCTTAGCAAACTTGATGGCAGAGACATTTATAGACTACTGCCTTTTAAACAATATAATACCTTGCTGGGATTGTGATATTGATAACCATGCCTCATATCATTTAGCTTTTAAGCTAGGCTTTACAAATCCAAAAAAATACACAGTTTATACTAAATTATAACTAACGTAAAAAAGCTCACGTACTGTGAGCTTTTTTCATTTTAAAAGAAGCGATTACGTACTTCGAAAATATTATAAAATAATTTAGCATCTCTAGCCATTTTATCATTTGTCTTCATATATGGTCGTAAGCAGTTTTGAAACAATTCATCACAATGTTTTGTACTACCGTAACGAGCATAGCATTCATCATGTAGCTTGCAACATGCATCTACAGCATTCGTTGGTGCACCTGGTCCTGAACAACCGGGTCCACAATATTTATAACCTGGGTAACAAAAACCAAGTTTACGCTGTCTGTTCATCATCTAACCCCTTTCTAAAAGAAATAGTTATTATAAAATATGAAATTTTAGTCTGAGAAAGGGGATTTAAAACTAGTAAAAGCGAAAAAATACAAGAATTATATGAATGCCATTCCGAATAATAATTTGTAAGGTTACTGTAAGCTTTAAAAAAAATACGTGTAAGGATGGAAAGCTATGATAGCAATAGACCAATAAATTAAAGGGCAATAGCACATCCTGCTGTCAATCAAATTCGACTTTTCGAGTAGGCATCACTTGTGCAAAAAAAGTTTGAAAGATAAGGAGTATTACTGTATGAACTCATCCGTTACACAAAAAGAAAGAATTATTTCCTTAGATATTATTCGAGGATTAGCACTGTTTGGCATTTTATTTATTAATGTGGCTGCCTATCAGGTAATCATAGAGGGGGGACCGATGCCTGACTATAGTGGAATAAATGGTCTAATCGATAGACTCATCGATATGTTTATTGAGAAGAAATTCTTTTCAATTTTTTCCTTCCTGTTTGGTGTAGGCTTTTATATTTTTACTTCCCGTGCAGAAGCTCGAGGTGATAAACCAAAATGGCGTTTCGCAAGACGTTTATTAGCCTTGCTTCTAATAGGCATTATTCATATTTTTATTTTCTGGGGTTCGATTCTTGCCATTTATGCCATAATAGGTTTCTTCTTACTACCTTTTTATAATGCAAAGGTTGCAACAATTAGTAAATGGCTCTTCACTATTATAACTATTCATGTGCTTGGTATTCTGGGACAAATATTTATGCCGAATAACGAGGCTCTATCAACTGCATTTAGTGTAGTTGGAAATGATGCAATGACTATTTTTATTATGTTTTTAACTGGCTTTTTAGTAGCAAAAGCAGGGTGGATTAGTCATGTAAGTGACTATTTCAAACATATAAAATGGATTCAATTTATAACGTTACCATTCTTTATAGGTATCTCCATATGTATTTGGTTTGCATCTCAAGGGGATAATGAAAATCTGCAGTTACTGATTGGCTTAGGCGTCATTCCAACCACTTATTTTTATTTGGCTTGTCTATTTACTATTTTGGAGAATGAAAAAATCGCCAAATTCCTTCAACCCATTGGCAGAGTTGGTCAAATGGCGTTTACCAATTATTTAGCTCAAAGCTTTATTGCACTAGGGATTATATCTTTAATGGGGCTCGAGGTTGTTTCGCCCTCAGATATCGTGTTAATAGCAAGCCTAGTTTTTGTGATTCAAATAATCTTTAGCGTTATTTGGTTTAAATTCTTTAAAATTGGTCCGTTTGAAAAGGTATGGCGCTTTATGACATATGGAAGAAAGGGCAATGAGAATAAAAAATAAGGCATATGATAAATCCCTAACAGCTAGTATTTAAGGCTGTTAGGGATTTTTATAATGATTAAAATGTTATGAGTTTCTTCTATTATATATGTGTGTTACTTTAATCTACTTTACCCTTTGGTTAATTAGAGCATTTCTGAAGTTGTTTTTGCTTGCATATGAAGCTGTAGGTAGTCTGGACCGCCAGCTTTTGAGTCTGTACCTGACATGTTGAAGCCGCCGAATGGTTGGTAGCCAACAATTGCACCTGTACAGCCACGGTTGAAGTAAAGGTTACCAACATGGAATTCTTCACGAGCTTTTTCTAAGTTCATACGGTTCTTTGTAATGACTGCACCTGTTAATCCATATTCTGTATCGTTCGCAATTTCAATTGCTTGATCGAAATCTTTCGCTTTTGC
>NZ_JBYTBB010000014.1:1943-89039 GCF_058788755.1 Lysinibacillus sp. FW301-JW8 | reverse complement strand
GCACCTCCTTTAATTGATACCTTTATAGTACCGAGAGGTGCTACGTGATTATATGCGTTATTTGAATACGGGCTTACAAAAAATCCTCTCACTTTGTATACTATGAGAGGATTTTCACATTTTATCTATTAGCCAATCTTTTTTTGTAATATCATTTTTTCTTGTTTATATAGTCATATAAAGCATCTTTCCAATGCCTCCTAGGAGTAAAACCATTAATACGTAATGATAAATCCCCTAATACAGAATACGCTGGGCGCTTTGCTGGTCTTGGAAATCGCTCTGAAGTTAAAGAGTTGACCACTATATCCTTATTTGCCACTTTAAAAATCTCCTTAGCAAACTCGTACCAGGAGCATGTTCCGCTATTCGTACAATGGTAAATACCGTATTTTTCTGTTTGTATTAATTCAATTAAAAACTCCGCTAAATCAACTGTGTAGGTAGGTGATCCAATTTGGTCATGAACAACACCGATTTCTGTTTTCTCTTCAGCAAGCTTCAACATCGTTTTAACAAAGTTTGGACCAAATTCACCATAAACCCACGCTGTTCTTACAATAAAATATTTAGAGCTTAAAGCTTGTGTTAAAAACTCACCAGCGTATTTAGATTGTCCATATACACCTAATGGTTCAACATTCATATATTCCGTATACGGTGAATTTGCTTGACCATTAAAAACGTAATCTGTACTAATATAACAAATTTTCGCTCCAATTTCTTCGGCTGCCACAGCTAAATTACGTTGCCCTATTCCATTTACTCGAAAAGCAAGCTCTTGGTTTGTTTCCGCTTCGTCTACATTTGTATAGGCAGCAGCATTAATAACAATATTGGGTCGAATATCATTACATACAACAACTACTTTTTCTATATCCGTGATATCTAACTCCGTTTTAGTATATGCAAACAATTCATGCTCACTACTGGATAATTGCTTAACTAACTCTTGACCAAGTTGTCCATTAGCTCCTGTTACCATTATCTTCATTACAATTTACCACCATATTGTTGTTGATAATAATTTTGATAATCTCCTGATATGATATTTTCCCACCAAGACTGATTATCTAAATACCATTGCACAGTTTCTTTTAAGCCTGTTTCAAATGTATATTTTGGCTCCCAGCCTAACTCTTTTTGAAGCTTCGTCGGATCAATTGCATAACGGCGGTCATGTCCTAAACGATCTTCTACATATTGGATTAATGATTCGGGCTTATCAAGTTGTTTTAGAATTTCTTTAACAACCTCTAAGTTCGTTTTTTCATTATGTCCACCTACGTTATAAACTTCACCATTAATGCCTTTATGTAAAACCAAATCAATCGCACTACAATGATCTGTTACATGTAGCCAGTCTCGAACGTTCTTACCATCACCATACACAGGAAGTTTTTTATCGTTTAACGCGTTAATAATCATTAAAGGGATCAATTTTTCTGGGAAATGGAATGGTCCATAGTTGTTGGAGCATCGTGTTATATTTACAGGAAGACCAAATGTTTCAGAATATGCTAATACTAAAAGATCTGCCCCCGCTTTACTTGCACTATAGGGGCTGTTTGGAGATAAAGGTGTTTGTTCAGTAAAGTAACCATCTTCTCCTAACGAGCCATAAACTTCATCTGTCGATACCTGTAAATACTTCTTGATGTTATATTTTTTAGCTGCATCTAATAATACTTGAGTTCCTTGAATATTTGTTTGCACAAAGATCCCTGGATTTGTAATACTTCGGTCTACATGCGACTCTGCTGCAAAGTTAGTCACAGCATCTACACCATCCCCAATTAACTGATCCATCGTCTCTGCATCTGTTATATCAGCCTTGACAAATTGATAATTTGGTTTACCTTCAGATGGCTTTAAATTCGCTAAGTTACCTGCATAAGTTAAAGAATCAACGTTAATAATCGAATATTCAGGATATCTATCAACCATGTAATTTACAAAGTTACTTCCGATAAATCCAGCTCCACCTGTTACTAGAATTTTCATACTTATCATTCCTTACCTTTATAAATAAATTGGATTTCTAAATCCTTTAGATTTGGATGCTTGGTATCTTTATCAGATAAAATTGGTTTCGAAGTAGGCCAGTCTATATTTAAATTTGGATCATTCCAAGCAATTCCACGATCATGCTCTGGTGAATAATAATTATCTACCTTATAAAGAAACTCTGTATTTTCAACTAGTGTACAATAACCATGTGCAAAACCTCTAGGTACTAGCAATTGTCTTTTATTGTCCTCGCTTAAAATAAACCCTTCCCACTGTCCATATGTGGGAGAGCCTTCTCGAATATCAATAATTACATCATATACTGCACCTTTTGTTACTCTTACTAGCTTCGTTTGAGCAAATGGTTCTAGCTGATAATGCAATCCTCTTAGCACACCACATTCTTTTGATAATGCATGATTATCTTGTATGAAATTAAAAGAAAAACCTTGATCTTCTAATAATTTAGCATTATAAGTTTCCATAAAAAAACCACGATGATCCCCAAATACTTTTGGTTCCAAAATATAGGCATCTTTTAGTTTTGTTTTAATAAAATTCACTATATAGGACCCCTTATAACTTTTTATTTGCGAGTGAAATTAAATACTGACCATAACCATTTTTCTTTAAAGGTTCTGCAAGTTCCAATAGCTGTTCCTTAGAAATATAACCTTTACGAAAAGCAATTTCCTCTAAACATGCTACTTTTAAGCTTTGACGTTTTTCAATTGTTTCAATGAATGTTGAAGCTTCTAATAGTGATTCATGTGTCCCTGTGTCCAACCATGCAAAACCTCGCCCTAATAACTCTACATGAAGATTCCCGGCTTCTAAATATGCTTTGTTTACATCTGTAATTTCAAGCTCTCCACGTGGTGATGGATTGATAGATTTTGCGATTTCTACAACACTATTATCATAGAAATACAGGCCTGTTACAGCATAAGTAGATTTTGGCTCCTGTGGTTTTTCTTCAATAGAGACAGCCTTGCCATCTTCATCAAACTCTACTACACCGAAACGTTCAGGATCTTTTACATTATAACCAAAAACAGTCGCTCCATTTTCTCTTGAAGCTGCTCTTTCTAACATTGAAGTAAATTTATGTCCGTAGAAAATATTATCTCCTAAAATTAATGCTACAGAATCTTCACCAATAAATTTTTCACCAATAATAAAAGCTTGAGCTAAGCCATCCGGTAAAGGTTGAACAGCATATGATAAGTTTATTCCTAAACCCCGCCCATTACCTAATAATTGCTCAAAACGTGGTGTATCCTCAGGTGTCGAAATAATTAAAATTTCTTTAATGCCAGCTAACATTAGTACTGACAATGGATAATAAATCATTGGTTTGTCATATACCGGTAACAATTGTTTGGATACAGATTTTGTCAAGGGATATAGACGAGTGCCACTACCTCCTGCTAAAATAATTCCCTTCATAATTTACACCTACTCAATATTATTTTATAAATCTATTATTATCCTATTAGTTAATTTTTCTTCCTAACTTGTAGTCGAACTAATCGAATTACTAAAATATTTTTTAGATATATCTCTAGAAAATCTAATAGCAGGTTTTTCTATGTATTTCCATGATAATTTAGCTACAATAATCGTTAAGATACAAGATAAAATCGTGTTAATCTCCGGTCCAACCTTTGGTAATAATTTATAAACTACTTGTGCCATTGGCCAACCATATAAGTATACCCCATAAGAAATATCCTCTTTTAGTCTAAACTTAATTATTGTTTTAGACGTACTGATTTGATAGGCTAAAGCAATTGAAAATAACATTATAAATGTTTTATGAAGAGATGTATCACTAGTTAAAATTGTCACTATTAATAAACATACTACAATACCATAATTCATAATAAAGTTTTTATTATTATAATATATTAAACCGCCTATTAAAAATGTAATAGTATATTGAGGAAAAACACCTAACCCAAACAATTCCTGATTAGAACCTACTAGTGGCATTAAATTTGGAAATGTCAACACACCGAAAATTAAAAATATAATAACTATATTAGCTGTATCACGGTATTTTAACAGTCCAAACATCCCAAACATTCCAACCATTATATATAGTCTCGCTTCTAAAGTAATAGACCATAAAGATCCATTCACACCTTGGTTTGGATGGTCAGTGAACACCCCTGGTAAAAAATGTTCATTCCATATCAGCTTTAAATTCCCTAATATATACTTGTAAAGTTGTGGATCTTTCAAATAGTTTATAATAGTCAAATCAGTAAATATAAGCCCTAGAGATACACAAAAAATTATACAAACAACTAGTGGAGGATAAATTCTAAAAAATCTTTTTGTAATAAAATCCTTCATACTCATAGAATGTTCCATACTCTTAAAGACCAATGCACCGCTTAGAAACATAAATATGAATACGGCTATTTCTCCTGCATGCGTTATCCCAGTTAGACGTGTAACTAAATCCATTTTCCCCTCTTTTGGAGCTATTGCATACGAATGCGCATATATTACCATTAGAGAAGCGATTAATCTAATTATATCAAAATTATTATTTTCTCTATCAAAAATATTAATATTCACCACCCTCCCCTCTCTATTCCATTTTCTTCTCTACCATTGCAATAATAACAGCAGCATTCCCATCCCTAGTGTTAATAGCAAATGAGTTTTTCAAATACAGTGTATCATCTTCCAATATTTCCTTAATTCCTTTTTCAAACATAGCAGCTTCTAAAACTATATAATAAGCAGACTTGATAGGGCGGCGGTTAATTTCATCAATAATCTGTTCTGTCCCCCCCAGTACCCACATTTCTTTATTTCCACCTGTAGCTGTCGCTACTCCCATCCAATAGCCCCACTGTGGGAATATCATTACCTCATCTTCAGAAATATTATAACTATATTCAGCCACTTTATTTATAGAGTCACTATAATAACCAACACCACCAGTTTTGTTTAAATTATCAAAAAATTTAATGTTATTATTCATTTGGAAAATGAGCAACAAAATAAGTACACATAAGCCTACACTCTTCGCAAATAACGTTTTATTTGTTAATAGCTCTTTAATACATAGTCCTAATACAAACAAAGCTATTCCACCCACTAAATAAAAAATAGGTAGTAACATTATAAAGTGTTGATAATTTAAAGACGACCCAATAACAATCCCTAATGTAATGTGAAATATTATTGTTAAAATCATAAGTTGTTGGAAAATAAGAATTTCATCAGAAACAATAGCTTTTATTTTCTCTTTGCTATAAAAGCATATTGCAATATATATAATAATAATTAATATTATTATCGGTATGAACATTTTATAAATATTTAATGAACTAACATCTGTTCCAAATATTACATTTGCTATAAAGTCACCGCTGGGAAGATTAATAAGAAGATTTTTCACATGTATAATTCTATCTAAAAAACCATTATTTAAGTTATCTGCAACACCATATGCATTACTCATATCTTTAAGTGAGTTAATATAACCATCTAAACCTTCATTTAATATAATTGAAAAGTGAGCATAAATAAATAAACTATATCCTATCAGAAATGAAGGAATATATATTCCACTTACTTTCCATTTCAGCTTATATTTTGCAGCATAGTAAAAAAGAACTCCAAATAAAACGATAAAATAAAAAGCAAAAATAAAATACCCCAGTGCACTGATTCCTGCCAATATTCCACTTGTAGCTAATTTTTTTGAGTTTACAGTTATACTCCCTTGCATATCCTTGATTACAGAAACCAACAAAACCACAGCTATTATAAAACTAATAAGTGGAAAAAGTTGCAGGTAATATTGTGTTCTCCACGCAAAAATAAAAGTCGGATCAATAGCAATAACTAAAGCTATAATGGTCGCTAATTTGCTATTTTTCGATAGAAATTCAACTGTTTTATAGCATAAATAGATTATTATCAATCCATAAATTATGTGCAATAATCTAGTTGAAAAAACACTGTATCCAAACACTTCAAAAAAAGCTAAGCCAATATACGCAGGTACTGCACCGCCATATAATGAATTTAATAAAGGGTATCTATATGGTTCAAATAAAATATTGTCAGGGTATGCCCAGACAGGTACATTATTTGGATTAACAATGCGTGCTGCGAAATAATCTGGATTCACCGAATCCATATATAGCCCTGGAAGTGTCACTTGAATCAAAGATAAAGCAACATAAATGAACATAGGGAATTTAGAACTAAAAACAAAAACTTTTAATAAACCCCGATTATTAACATTTTTCTTTTCCAATATACTACTCCTTAACATATTATTATCTTTTAAACATAGTCATTTGAAATAAAAACTTTTACATCCTCTGGGGTACCTAAGATGTGCACATGTTCATTTGGAATATTTGTAATCTTAACTTTTAAACCATCACTAATCATTTGATTATATAAAGGTGCTATGTATTTTTCACCTTTTTCTTCGTTACCTTCTTTAGCAAAATATCTTTGATACATATCCAAATATAGCTTTGCTTTTGAAAACCAATATAAACCAATAGTTGCATATTGTGAAATTCTTTTCTTTTCTCTTACTTCAATAGCTTCACCTAAATCATTTAATTTCACAAAACTCCATTTTTCACCTTCACCCTCAAAACAAGGAATCCAACCATCTACTTCTTCATTTAGAAAGTCAAGAGCAATAGGATTAACATGTGTATCAATATTGTATATTAATAAAGATTCATTCTCCTTCCAAAATTCTTTTGCAAAAAGAACAGTTGTAGCTTGTCCGTCAGTTAAGAAATCAATTTCAACGACTTTATATTTTTTTATATTCAATGCTTTACATTCAGTCTCTATAAAACTTCTTGCTTCATCTTCTTTTCGGACAATAAAAATATAATTTGATGCTATATTTATGAAATTATTCAAGCTAAAAATAGACCAATAAAATAATGATTTCCCTTTAACTATAATCTCATATTTTGGAACATTATAACCTGCTTCTTTAAAACGGCTTCCCATACCAGCCATAGTAATAATTATATTCATAGCTACTCCTTATGTTTTCTTTCTAATAATTTTCTATCATTATCTAAAATTTTATTGAGCTGTTCTTCCGAATACTCCAAAAATTCATTTGGACGTATTGCACGATCATCAATATAGTATCCACGTTCCCCAGGCCATGGCTTTCCAAATAAAATTTCATCATAAGGAATTTTCCATTTATCTAACCAATTCATTATAGATTTACCTGTATTGGCATTTATCAGACCTAAATTTCCTTCATAAGTTCTCATGTTTCTAGCAGTATATATTTGAATAATAAATCCTTCGTTTTTCCACTCTTTAATCTTATTGATCACTTCTTCATATGGAACTAAATCGTCATATGATTGCCCTTCCTTTTTTAAAGGACAAATCGTTCCATCCAAATCAATTATTAATTTATTATATTTTTTAGACATTATTTTTAAGCTCCTCTTTAATTATTATTGCATTAATTAAATAAGCTAGTACTTTACGAGGATTATCAATATGTAAAGGTAGCATTGATAAGAACAATGAAATCTCACATAATCTAACAAATCTAATATTGTAACCCGCTTCCTCCACTTTTTCAATGAACATTCTTTGGTGTGTATTATTCTTTTTACTGTTAAGAGTTAATTGTAGAGCAAGATCATTATCTAATGTAAGTGTAAAAAGCTCATTATTTATAAAATCATAGTTACCTAATATAGAATGCGAAAGTTTTGCCAAATCGTAATAAGGATCCGTCCACAAATCTGATTCTTCTAAAGCACCTTTTGTATCTATAAATTTCATTAAATATGTATTTTTATCATACAAAATATTAGAAAAACACAAATCTCCATGTCCAATAACTTCGTTTGATTTAACTAATTCTTTTTTTAATTGCTCAAAAATTTGTTTATAATCTTCTAAAATTTCTTCAATGGTATGCTTAGTTCCATTAATAATCAATGAAGCTATTTGGTTATAAGGCTCCTGATTCTTTAATATTTCTAATCTATCATGTATTTTATGTAAATATAGATTATTAAATCTTTCCTCATAATCTGTTTTGCTAATATCTTTACTTGGTCTAGAAACAATAAAGGTAAAGATTTTTTCTAAAAATATTTTGAAATCATGTACTTCCATCGAATTGTGTATCCATTGTAGTGCCATATCAGGAACATTTAATCTTTCCATTGTATAACTGGCTCTATCAGATTCCATTTTCAAGTCATAGGGCATAACATACCACTTTTTCATTACATCAGGTAATAAATGATAATAATTGTACTCTTTCTTCATTTTATTAATATCTACTGATTTTTTTGTAAGTGTATATTTATCACCTACAAGCTCATTAAAATATCTTGCTTCAAAACCACCCGAGAAGAAGTTTAGAAAAGAAGCTATATCTGTTATATCAAGTGCAAAATTTTGTGGTGCAAAAATTAAGATGTTGTCTCCAAAATCAGATTTAGTTATCATTTCATTTTGATTTATACCATTTATGTACATCTCATACTCCATTATATTGGTGAATATAGACATATAAGGATTTAATTCTTGATTCATACTAGAACTCTGAAAGTAGGATGCTTTATTCAAAATTGTTTCAAACTTACTATTATCAATAATTACTGCTTGAGATAAAAAATGAATAAAGATTACTTCATTTGAACTTTCTTTCATTTTATTTATTAATTCAATTCTTTGATTAATTGATGTAATTTCAATAATACTTCTAATACCACAATTAGTCACAAGCTCGAGTAATCTATCTTTTAATTTTTTTCTCTTATATATTATTTCTCCAAATGAGCGTTCTCCTACTATAGACTTTATAGAGAATGGTGGTTCTATACTATCATCATAAATAAAAATAACTTTTTTTTGCATTTTTCTCACACCCTTAAGTAAATTTCAAATGGTATTATATATTTTTGGTTATTTACCAAAACATGTGCTTAACTACATTTTCCGCTACGTATATACCCTCAGCTCAGTCTTTCGCTAGTAAAGTCGCTTTACGAAGAAAGTGAAACAACAAGAGCACTTACCGCACTCAGCTTCAAGTGCTGTTATATATAATTCAAATCAAAAAATGCTTTTGAAGTTTATAACTTTCCAGATAAAATTATTTTATGTTTTTATACACATTTGCTCAACTAACCCTGTTTTTACATTTTTCATTTATCTAATAATTTATACCCTTAATCCGTTTCTGCAAATAAGTTACAATGGCTATCATTTGACTTACATTGATTAACATAGGATTACTTTATATTTTCACAAATCATCAATTTTGATATATTTTCCATTATTATTTTTATTCTTAAACTTTCTCGCTTCAGAATATCTTTTTTTGAAAGTAATTAGTATATACGGGGATGCCATCAAAAAAAGAATCAAGAATGCAAAATTCTTATATATTGTAATTAACTCAAAATTAAATTCTGTTTGAGATTTAAATGGCTCATTAATCAATAGAATAAAACTTTGAACTATAGAATTAATATTAATCATCTGTGCTAAAAAATATATAGCTATCAATTCTATACACCAAATTAAAATAGACAATAAAATTAGCATGGTAGTGCGGCCTACTATTAGGCGCTTTATATCTGAATGAATCATTTTAAGATTTTCTAGAAATTTTAAAATACGTACCCCTTTAGAAGTATTACTTTTGCTTACTATGAATTGATTTAAATAATTAAAACTATGTCTAAATTCAACATAAAACAACACAGAAAGTCCTGAAAACACAAGTAATAAAATATATACTGGAATAAAATTATACGAAGCATTATCTATATAAATTAAATAACATGTGAATAAAACTAGTAATACTACAGCGTCAAAAAATCGTTCTATCCATATAGTAATAATTCCTCTCCTAATATTATTGCATAAAGTACCTATTTCGATAATTCTATATATTTCTCCAATTTTAAATGGTAATACAAAATTAACAAAAGTCGTTATGAAGTATATTCTTAATAACTGCTTCCACTTTATTTTTTCTTCTAATAACAAAATATATAATCTAAGTATCCTCATAATATGTGATAATAAATATATAAGAACAAAACATACAACATACTTTATTGAAAATACATGACCATATGCCATAATTGACTCAAAAGAAACATTGAAAAAAGGCAAATAAATAAAACTAGCAATCACAAAAACTATGAATATTAATATAATGTTTTTTTTCGTACTATAATTAATAAACTTTGAATTCATTAATCATTTACCCTTTCTTCTGATCTGAAGAATGTACTATAGAATAACTATACTTTTCTATACTTTTTTCCCTATGATCCTTATCTAAAAACCTACCCTTATCAACACCATATATACCCAATAATCCCAAAACTTTAAAGGCCTGTTTGAACATTTTTACATTTGAAACTTGATCATCTTCTCTCCAAGTTAAAGGGAAAAACTTTATTTTATGTTTATAATAAGTACTTCCTAAAACCATACAATAATTGAAAGTTAAATCATCTGGAAAACGTTTATGAAACATGTCCTTAAATATTTTCAAGTTATACATATTTAATCCCGAACCTAAATCATATATTCTTTTCTTACAAACTACTGAAAAAAATATGTTATATACTTTATTACCAAAAGTTCTAAATTTAGAATAACCTTCTAGTTTGGAACCTTTTTGAAATCTAGCACCTAATAAACAATCACATTGCTTGTAAATTTCCCCTTCTAAATAAGGCTCTATTTCTCTAATATCTCCTTGATCATCACCATGTAATACAATTAAATAGTCATACTTATTTTCTAGACCATAATCAATAGCTACTTTATGGGAACCACCAAGACCATAATTTTTTTCATTTTTTAAAACAGTTATTTTAATATCTGTAATATTTTTCATATACTCAATTGCAATTTGCTCTCCATTATCTGTACTACGATTATTTACGATAACTATTTCTTGAATATATTGTTTTATATTAGAATTAAATTGCTTTAAAACTCTCCTAATTTGTTTTTCACAATTATACATTGGTATAAATACAATTACTTTATCCACAAAAATTCCCCTTAAAATAAATTAATAAAAAAGTACTTTCAAAGACGATAAATATCCGTTTAGGAAGTTATTTTCATATATTTCAGCACTAATAAGCCTTTCAGATGTTCTTTCGATATGAACTCTTAAAAGAGAAAGAGAATACATTAAATCTTTCTTCAATTAATTCATTCTTCTAGAATCTGTAAAGAAAGGGTCACTTAATATTATGTATATACTGTAAATTTTTCCTAAATGCCTAAAAATTCAACTTTTTTAGTCGTTAGAAAATAGATGAACCAATATTAAGTCAATCTCTTGTTTCACATTTTTTTGACGTAGAACCTACTAAAGACACTTCTAATAAGTCATTATAAATCCAACGGTGGAGAGTATTTGCCCACCACAGTTTACCTTGAAAATAAACCCGTTCTTCGTTAGTTGAACAATCCATGTCTTTTCAACTGACATAAAATGGTATAAATCTGATATTTTAACTGTTTTGCAATATTCCTTAGTTCAAGCAATATTTCTATTTTTACACTTTCAGATATTATAAGATACATAAAGCTCATAACGACTTCTTCTGTCCAAATGTTTGTGTAGTATTACACGAAGTCTTAAGGTTTTTTAGCGCTTAATATCACTTTGCTATAAATTAAGTTCAAGACCAAGTAAAATCCCTCATTTGCTTTAATCTAGAAGGCATTTTATAACTATTTATCATTTAACTTTCAATAAATTATTTGTTAAAAATTTCATAAAAAAATAATTTGTTATTAATGAAAAAGGTGTATAAAAAACCTTCACAATTATTGGAATATAATACATATTATTAAAGCTTTTTAAAATCCACAGTGATGTTATATCTATTAAATAAGAGTATAGATTAATTGATATGGCTTGAAACATAAAATAAATAATAAATCCTAAAAAAATAAATGTCCTATCACTTAAAAATATTTTATATATTGATATAAAAAAAACAAAAGTTACAGCACAAATTGCACCTGTCAGATTAGCGACATAATAAGAAAAAGATGTTAGTTTAATCAGCAGAATGTATAATGTAAAATCTAACAACCATCCAAACCCTGATGTAAATACAAATTTATTAAATTTACTTAATTCACTGCCCATACATTTATTCTTCCCTTGAATACTTTGGATTTATAGTTATATTATTTCTACTAAATCATTTAAAACATTATTCCAATCATACATTCTAATGGAAGCATTTTGCATACCTTTATTTGGAGAATTTTTATTAATCATAATAAAACTGTTTTTAATACTCTCTAAATTAGAAGGTTCGCAATAGATTACATTATCCCCAAAATATTCCTTTGCAGGGGCAGTATTAGATACAATTGTAGGTACATTGAGTGCTAATGCCTCTAAAGAAGCTAGTCCTGGAGTTTCTATAAAACTTGGTTGAATATGTCCTTTGCTGCTTTTAACAATCTCAAATACCTCTCTCTGTGGTAAATGATTTAAAAAATAGATGTTATCCCCAGACACATCTTGTATAGCTTTAAAGTAATCTTCATATCCATAAGAAGTTTTGCCAATTAAAACTAGATTGGTTCTGTTAATATTAGCTGCTCTAACTAGGTTTAACTGATTCTTCCTTGGACCAATACCACCTACACAGCAAATATAATTTTCAGGTAAATTATATTTTGATTTTATAGTATCATCTTGCTTAATAGCATCTAACTTTTTTAAATCAATTCCATTATAAATAATTTTAATATTTTCATTTAGTTTACTTAAATTAAAATTATCTTCTAAATGATCTAATTCTGCATAAGAGTTGGGACAAATGTAATAAGCATTCTTTAAAACATACTTAATACATTTCTTAATGTTTAATAATTCCGTATTTTTTATTTTAAAATATTGAACAATCTTAGTATTCATTTTTAAAAATTTAGATGCCCTAATAAAAGATTTAGAGAATCCTGGTAATACTTTTTTCGCAATTGATTTCATATTAAAATGAAAAGGCATTTTTAAAGCATCTAAATTCCAATAAACTGGAAATAGGATGTATGGTTTATTATATCTCTCACAAGCCTTCATACATACATAAGCCTCTAATGGATTAGTTAGGTTAAAGATAAAAACATAATCGTATTCATTTAAATTTTCCATTACATTATCACTAATTGTAACACTATAGTTACGATTAATTAAAAAGTCTTTTATAGCATTAATCTGTACTGTATCTCCACCCGGAAATTTTGAAGAATTTATTCGATCAAAAATTAATATTTTTTTCATATTTCCTCTCAAATAATTTCATTTATTTTTCTTACACGTTTCTGCCATGTATGTTGCTCGGTTACTTTACGAAGCATTTCAACATGATTCGTTTCCACTCCTATGCTCAATGCCACTCTCACTTGTTTTTCGAATTCTTCTTTTGTACTTCCTATAAAGATTCCTTCAATCTCTAAAACTTCTGGCAATGGTGAACTAACTACACACTTTCCTCCTGCTAAATATTCAAAAACTTTAACTGGAGAAGTGCTTAATGTAATGTCATTAATCAAAAAAGGTAAAATAGCTACATCAAACAGGCTTAGTAAATGCGGAATTTTCCTATATGAAACTCGTTTCAAAACCTCTGTATTAGCAAGTTGCTTTATTTCCTCTACTTGCTGCACAACTGTAGGATAAACCTCTCCTACTAATACAATAGTCCAATCTGGATTAGATTTTGCCATATAACTTACTGTTTCAAAATCAAACCATTCAGCAATTGCACCATAATAACCAATAATTTTTTTATCTGCTGCTTTAACTTTTTTTAATTCTGACCAATCAAATAAATCATAACCCACAAAATCTTCTTTCGTAACTGCATTCGGTAAATACAAAACTTCTTTATTAAATTTAGCTAAATCCTTTTTTATCGATTTTGCAGTTGCTAATAAACAATCAGATTCTAAAACGGATTTTTCAAAATCATTTAAAATACCGTCATAAGAATCAAACGTATCAATGAAATCTATACAATCGTATATTTTAAAAATATCTTTATGCCATTCTTTCCAAATACTAATTGTTTTTAATTGATGTGGCCAATATTGCCATACATATAACAACTTATTTTTACAAGCTTCTATTAATTTTCTACCACTATCATTGTCATTAAATAAATATAGATTCGGTTCAATTTCTAAGCTCCCTCGAACATACCAATCTGGTTGATATGGAAATGAGGTATCTACCACATAAAAGACTATATAACCTTCTTTAGCTAGTGCCCTAGCTAATTGTTGAGGCCTTTGAAACATATACCCCCATGGACATGATGGAGAAGGAAAAACGAAAATCTTTCCTTCATAACCTTCCAGAATCTCCTCTATTTGTTGTCTTATAATACTTTCATTTGGAAATTTCAATACTTTTCCTTTTATATGTTGGGGCAATTTATGAATAAGTTTCCTTTGTATTATCTCTGGCTTATTTTGCAATACTCTCCATACTTTTTTTGTCAATTTCATTGCACTTCAACCTCTATGATTGATTTGTTATTTTTTCTAAATTTTTCGTAGTACCTTTTACTGCTTGTAATTTTTCTATATCAACAAAATCATTAAATTGAATCTTTTCTTTAAATATAATTTTTGATATCAATTCAATTGTATTTGTTATATAGAGGTTTTCAGTTACTTTACGAAGTCCATGATATTCTTCGCCATTATAAAATTCTGTTGCAACAATTACCAACTGATTTTTGTTCAAATTGCTTGCAACAAATTGTTTAAATAGTACGTTCTCTTTTGTCCATTCACCTACTATTACAATAGGCTCTTTTTGTAATTCTGCTACTCTATTAGCGATAGATGAAGAATCAACTAAATTTAAAAATATTGAATTTGGGGGCTTAGGCATTTCCCAAGATTTATTCCACTTTTGTTCAAAGTACAGTTTGTTTTTTTCCCAAATATTCTTATAGTGTTCAGACTGTAATTTTTTGAAGCTAACACTGCCATGATGATAAACGAAGACATCTTCTACAATTACTAACTTATATCCTAAGCTTTTAACACTCTCACAGTAATCATCATCCTCAAACATTCCGATACCATAGTTAGTATCTAAATCGCCAACTTTTTCATATACTTCTCTTTTTATTGCAACACAATAAAATCCTAACAAATTTGTATATCGGAACTTCCCTTTGTTAAATTGATTAAAGTCTTGTAACCATAATTCTGATGCCCCAGAAAGCGGATTTGATACGCAAAAATCCAACATTTGGTCATTTCCTACAGAATTAGATACTGGACCTGCCATACCAATGTGTTCGTTTTCTCTTAAAGGTCTAATAAGTTTTTCTATCCAATTTTGAGTTACGATTGTATCATTATTTAGTAAAATAATATATTCACCTGTAGCTAAGTTGCACCCAGCTTTGTTTCCTCCAGCAAATCCTAAATTTTCAGGTGAAAATAACACTTTAATATTAGGGTTGGAAATACGCGCCAATTGAATTTTCGTTTCATCGGTGGAAGCATTATCGACAATTATGATTTCTAAATTTTGATATTCATTATTTCGTATCAGGCTTTCTAAACATTGCTTTGTGTATGACCAGCTGTTATATGTCACAATAACTATACTTACTTTTGGTTTTGGAACAATCAAATGTTGCGTAATTTCATGGTATCTTGTCTCCCATGTATTATTAGCAGCATATTTTTTACGTTCCTCTACTAATTGCTCGTTACTCTCGTTTAAACTTTTTCTTATACTATTTTCAAAATCTTCTACTGTATCAGCTAAATATACTAAATTCTTCATATATTCTAATTCAGGAAGCCTCGTTGAAACTACAGGTTTTCCTGCTGCTAAATATTCGTAGACCTTCACAGGATTTGTAGCTAAAGTTAAATTATTTATCAAAAATGGTATTAAACACACATCAAATTTATACAAATAACTTGGTAAACTTTCATATGGAACTTCACCTGTCAATACTACATTTGACATTTTCTCTACACGAGAAGTATCACATCCAAATGTGTTTCCTACTAAAACAAATGTCAAATTAGAATTACGTTTTGCTAATTGTTCCACTAGCTCAATATCAAACCATTCTGAGATAGCTCCGTAATATCCAATAATTGGGTTTTCTAAACCTTTTAATTCATTCGCAAAGTTCGTAGGGCTTTTCGAGAAATGATTATACTCGCCTGCATTTCTTACAAGTATAGTTTTTGGGTTTTTAGGTAGCATTTTTTCATATAATCTTTGAGAGGATGCCAAAACCATATTTGCTGAATGTATTAGCTTTTCTTCTTCAGACAGCATTTCAACTGAATTAGTTGAAAACCCTTCATGATCATCCATACAATCATAAATAGTTAGATTGTTATTTAGATTTAATGAAACATCTGCCCAAAATGGTAAGTCGAGAATAGAATATGTTGCTCCTATTTTGAATTTTTTCTTTAAATATTCTATAGATTGATTGATAATTTTAAGGTCATCTTCAGCAATTGTATCTCTATAAGCATTTAAAAAGCTTTTTGAACACAATTTTACCCAATATATATTAGGCTGTAGTTCTTTAATAACGATATTTTTAGCTATTTCTTCAAAAGAAGGATTAATCTTTTGCAATCCAAAAGTTTCAATAGAGAAATAAAACACTCTATGTCCATTTTTTTCGAACTGAACAGAAATTTGTTGTGGTCTTTGCCATCTGAAATCCCATTCAATCACAGGGAATCTAAAAAAATCATATTTTTTAGGATATCCTGCAAATAATTCACTATTATCAAGTTTGAAAGTATCATTTTCCAAAGAAGTTAAATTAAACTCTGGGATTTTATATTGCTCTATATTCCGTAATTGAATTGGGCTAAATTGGGCTAATTCTAAGTTTTTAGGAACAGGTTGCTTTAAAATTTTCAACTTCATCCATCTTAAAAATTCCCTTTTTTCAATCCTACTTCCCTTTAAAAGCTGCTCTTTTACTCTTCGTGTTAAACACATTAATTTCCATGCTTTTGTAGACTGTGCTAATTCAAGTCTATTGTTATATTCTAAGGAATTTTGATAGTAGGAATCGTTTAGCCTCTTATGCATTTCTAGATATTCTGGGATATCAATTTTGTCGTTACTTGTCATTCTATTATCACCACTTTACCTAGTTCTCCAATTTTTCTTCATTTGCCTATTTAGTTCCTCAATTATTTTATCTCTTTCAAGCACCTGCTCATACAGAGATTTCCCCCACAATGAAACCTCATTAATTTTCTGATTTTGCTCTAAAATTAATTGATCTCTTTCATCCAAATCTTTTTGTTGTTTGTGAATAAACTCTGAAACTTTGTTTATTTCTTCATTTAATGTGGTAATTTGAGAATCTCTGTTAGCTATATCTTTTTCTAACTGTTTTCCCCATGTAGAAATTTGATTAATTGTAATATTTAACTCTTCAATAATTTTACTATATCCCTTAATTGCTATCTCATGTATACTAGTATTAGATTTCAGATAGTTCTCTCTATACACTGAAATATCTCTACCTACATACGAAATAAATGAAAATTCCATTTCACTATATATTTCTACTTCATTTTTAGGAATTTTTAAATATTCTAGAATATCATTAATACTAATTAGAGACTTCAAATAAACATGATACTTTATCTCAAAACTAAGAATTGCCCTATATAGTATATAATTCAACGGTACAGCGAAATCAAAAACCCATTCATAATCTATAACGGTTACTATGTTATCTTGGATAATAAGATTATCAAAATTCAAATCAATATTAGCTATTTTCAAAGAAGCTACCCCATCCAAAACTGGAAAGCTCCCGAAAACTTCAACAAACTGCTTTGTCTCATAAAAAGGTACCTGTCGCTCTTGTGTTAAGAATGATTTATACCAAGTTAATATCTTTTTAAACTCATCAATATCTTTATTTAGAATATGTTTAATTAAAATTGAATCAATACTTTCCCCAGTCACAAAAGGAAATATTACACTGTTATTTTTAAGTGTAGGTTCAACTAAATTGATTTTCGAATTTTTAAATAGTTCATAATTCTTATTAATCTTTCTAATGTGATGTATAGAATCTTTAGAATATGCCTCTTTCTTTACAACCCTTACTCCATTTTCTTGAAAGATTACTGTTTTTATTTGAAATTCTTTTTTTCTATCTATGCTGTACTTAATTTTTAAAATTTCCAAAGTAATGCTCCTTTTTAATTAATCACAAACTACAAGAAACGAATTAGAAAAGAACTCAAATTCATTACTAGAAATTAAAGAATCTAAAACTATACTCTCATCAAAAAGTTGAATTCGATCATTATCGAAATTATGGGTCAATCCCCTCAATTCGCCAATACTTGGAAGGGAATTCTCCGAAAATACTTGAAATGGTAACTTATAATCTGGTACAGGATAATAAAACTTTATATTATTAAACATACACTCTTGCAACAAATTTTTTAATTCATTCTTAGAAAATGTACATACTCCTTTAGTTTCTTTATAACCTTCAATTGAATCAAAAAGTTTTCCCGTGTGATCTTCTCGTGCACCTGCCCAATACTTCAAACCAAATTTATTTTCAATAGCAATAAATAATTTGCCATTTGGCTTTAGTAAGGTTTTTACATAATTTAAAAATTCCTGAAACGGTTTTGATGAAATAGAGAAGGATGGGGCATATTCTAAAACACCAATTAAAGTAATATAGTCAAATTGATGCTCAAATTTCATTTCGTTAAAATTACCAACAAATATTTCAATATTCCTAGAATTTTGATGTCTATGGGCATTAATAAGCGAACGTCTTTTAGACAACTCTACACATGTTACGCTCTTCGCATTTCTACTTAACGCACCTGTAATAGCTCCACAACCTGCTCCTATTTCTAGAACATCACTATTTTCATTAAATGGATACCATTCAATAATATGTTCTCTATATTTAGATAAGTGATATAAAATAGGCCACCTCGTATCATTTTTTATCACATCATCAAAATCTTTATGGCCTTGAACAATTCTTAGTAACTCATCTTCAATATCTCCATCACTATATTGATCTTCTCCTGTATAATAAGTTAAATTCAGTTTAACATTTCCAATTTGTTCAATCATATTTTCACCTATTGTATAGTGGATATTTCAATCTTAGAATTTAAGTCGAAATAACCTACTGTATTTTTAGAAGATATTACTTGAAACGAAATAACATCATATAATCGATGATATACCACAAACTCTCCATTTTCGAAACCTGTACACCCTAACGATAAAAGATAATTATTCGCTTGAAGACTCATTTTTTGACTAAAAGATGCTTCCATTATGACTCCATTTTTTGGTGTATCAATTACGATATTCTCAACCATTGTATTAGTACCTGTAATTTCAGTACCTTTTAAATCTTTAATTGTAAATGCAAAAATAGGAAATTCTAATGGACATTTAAACTGTACTCTTATTTTAAATTTGCATTCACTTTCTTTTTCTATTGTTGAAGTTAATTCGTCAAATTCATCAAAAATCCCAAAATCAATAATCTCAGCTTTATTATTACCATAATCTAGATGGTCCGAATTGATTTGATAAAAACTTTTCCATTCATCTAATTGAACTTCCTTTTTAACAAATTCATTTGTTAGTGTAGATTTGTGTAAATTAACTACAAGCCTTTTAAATAAATCTACACCCTCTTTAGCATTGTGTACCCCTAAAGATTCACCATCGTTTAAAACTAATACATTATCACAATATTTAATCACACTACTTAAATCATGTGTAACTAGTAGTATCGTTTTTCCTTGTTTCTTAAACTCTTCAAATTTCTTATAACATTTCACTTGGAAAAACATGTCTCCCACAGCTAATGCCTCATCTACTATTAAAATATCAGCATCAACATTAATCGCTACTGCAAAAGCTAAACGTACATACATTCCACTCGAATACGTTTTTACCGGTTGATCAATAAATTCACCTATATCTGCAAATTTCTCAATTTCTGTAAACCTTGCATCCATTTCTTCTTTCGATACACCTAATATTGAACCATTTAAATACACATTTTCTCTTCCAGTATACTCAGGATTAAATCCACTTCCCAATTCTAATAGAGCAGCTACGCGACCATTTACTTTAATTTCACCATCAGTTGGAGTTAATGTTTTTGCTATAATCTGAAGTAATGTACTTTTTCCAGAACCATTTTGCCCTACAATACCAAAAGTTTGTCCTTTTTTTACTTCGAAATTTATACCATGCAATGCATCAAATGCCCTATAATAAACTTTTTTTCCTAATGATAAAAATTGTTTTAAACGATCTATTGGTTTTTCATAAATTTGATATCTTTTAGATATATTTTTCACTTCTATTGCAAAGTTATTACTAGAGGACATCTGCAAAACCCTTTCTTGTCTTTTTGAACCATGTATATCCCAAAACTGCGACTATTATTCCTATAAACAATTCAATAATAAATCCATTCCAGTGTGGAAGTTGCCCCCAAATAATGACTCTTCTCATATCTTCGACTACATAAGTAATTGGATTTAAAGAATAAATAAAGTGAAATTCTTTTGGAATTGAAGATATAGGATAAAAAATTGGGCTCATAAACATCAATGCTGGAATAGCAATAGAAATGATTTGTCCTATATCTCTAATATATACACCTAAAGATGCTAAAAACCATGCTAATCCTAAAGTCAATAACAACAAAGGCAAAATAATTATTGGGAACAATACAGCAGTCCAATAAAACGTCCCTGTTAATATTAGCATCGCCAATATAAGTATCATATAGCTAATCAATGCTTGAAAAAGAGCAGAACCTAGAGTAACAATTGGTAAGATTTCTAACGGAAATATTACCTTTTTTACATAATTACTATTAGCTATTATTAAACTAGGTGCTCGTGATACTACTTCTGAAAATACATTAAAAACAACTAAACCGGTAAATAATAGTAAAGCAAATTCAACTTTATTAGTTTCTCCAGAAGTACCCCATCTAGCTTGAAAAATAACACTAAATACAAAAGTATAGATTGTCAACATCATGAGTGGTGTTATAAATGACCAAATTATTCCTAAAAAAGATCCCTTATATCTATTTGAAATCTCTCTTCGAGTAAATTGGTTAATTAAAGATTTTTGAGCAAGTATAAATTGAATTTGCTTTATCGTTGAACGTATCATTTTTACAATCTCCTCAATAAACTACCCTACTATTGAAACTGTTAACTAAAATAAGAATAGAGGAAACTAATTGTTTTCCTCTATTTTTCATTTTACTAATTCTCAACAAAATTTCTATTATTATTTATCAGTACTATGCCAATAATAACCATCATCGACGCTGCTGTCCCTGGCAGTGTATCATTAAATACTGCTTGAAGTAAGAACGCTAATACTGCTAAAGCCAAAATTACTAACTTATTTCTTCCATCAATAATTACTTTTAAACTATTCAATACTATAAATACTACGATTGCTAAAAAGGCTATAAACCCTACAATCCCAGTGCCATATAAAACCCCAATATACATATTATGAGGCTTATCCACAATTACTGTTTCAGTTTCAAGATTCGCTCTTGCATCTTTATTGTAATGTGGGAAATTATAAATTAATGTATCAAGTCCATAACCAAAGATTGGTCTCTCTTTGACTAAATCCATAATATATGTCCAAATATAAACACGTCCTGAACCTGCACCTACACCTGAAGGAGCAATCTCTGGAAGCTCAAAGCTGTTATCTGATGCATATGCTTTATCTAAGTCGAAAAGATTATTACTTAAAACAGTTGCTTCTTCTTTATATGGATTACTAGAAATAAAGAAACCAAATGTTTCATCCCAAACCTTGGCGTTTTCTCCTGCTAAAATATGAATCCCAGCAACAGAAATAGCACAAAATGCTACTATTTGAATAAAAGCTATTACCTTCTTTTCATTTTTAAGGGCAATCCATAAAATGAAAATCATCATTGCTACGATTGTCAAAAACCCACTTGTAGATAATGACATAAACACTATAAAAACTGCAATTGTCGCCATAACAAAACTAAAAATCTTATCAAATACCTTTTTATCAGTTAAGCTCTTAGCTAGAAACATGATGACTAAAACTGCAAACATACCACTCATATAGTTCCCATGGTTTAATGTTCCTAGTAATACTGATCCTTCACTTAAAGATGCTCCTTCAGGTAAAAACGCTGTAAATAGCTTTTGTGCCCAGATTTTTTGAAGTAAATCTTTCCCATAAAAATTTAATGTAATAATAACAAAGTTAATTAAAACAAACGGAACAGTAGCGTAAATAATATATTGAATAGCCTTCTTAGGATACTCAATATTCATTGCAATAAAGAATAACGCTAAATAGCAAAGCCAGCTAATTGCACCATCAGTACGGTTGTATTGACCATGCAATGCAATAGAAATGTTTGGTGAAAAAATTGTTGATAACACAATTGCTACAGCAAATGCTCCTATTGCATAATTCAGTTTAGTTTTACGAACTTTCCCGTTCATAAATAAAATTTTAGCCAAGAACATGATGCCTGCTAATACCGTAATAACTAATACAGCTAATGCTTTATAATGTGTAAAAAGGTCACCCTTTGTACCACCTGTTAGTGCACTTACATTAGTTATCAGTGGAGATTGAACCTCAACTACGCTCGCCATAACGATTAAAGGTACAAATCCTATGACAATAAGAAGCAACCCAAAAATCCATTTGTCTACAGATTTTTGTGATTGTATATCTTCTTCAGTATCACGATAGGCGACTTTTTCGTAGAACTTACTCATTTTTAGTACCTTCCTTTAATTGCGAATTTTCGATTTGGGCTAATAGCTCTGCTACATGCTCCTGATAAGTTGGAATATCTTCTAGTGTCCATTGAGATTCCTGACAACGTAATAACACGATTTTTGCCTCTTCATATTTTTCAGCACCGACAAAAATTTCGCCCAATTGAATCATAAATCTTGGGTCTTCCACCTTATATGGATTTAAGTCTAGTGTTTTTTGCATAAGAACTGCTGCCTGCTTCATATCGCCGTTTTGTGCAAAAATTAAAGCTGCTGCATAATTTGCAATCTCTGAATTAGGTTCTTTTTTCAGAACATTTTTAATGGCGTCTGCTGATCCAGACATGTCACCTGTCGATTGTAACTGTATGGCTTGCGAATATAAAGCTTCATTTATTTTAAATTTGTCATCTTGCTTACTGGCCATCACATTTGCCACAATTAGACCAATTACAACAAATGCCACCAAGCCCGATAATATATATTTTCTAATTGGTTCAGTAAATGTCATTGTAACTCTACCCTTCTCATACTTTGTCGTTTTTTCACATAAGGTTATTATACTATAAATTAGCTTCCACATGTAGGGTAGACTGCCAGTTAATCTGATATATTATGACTTTAAAGAAAATGCTTTAAACTATATCATTTTCACCTATTATTATTGTTGTAACATATTTGACTCCCTCTTACGCTAAGGTTCTCAACTTTCTTAAATTGGATTACGATATATTTAGAAGAAATCATATTTTTAAAAATTTATGATATTTAAGCTAATTAACTTGTGGAGGAAGTGGAATGAAAATTGTAGTAAAAAAGATTTGAAATGTTGAGTAATAATAGATGGAAAAATGTAAAGAAATAAAGTCTTATTGACGATTTTGATCAGTACTAATTTCAACAGATTTTGCATTTTACCAAAAACATATGGATACCCTTACTTAAGAATAAGTTGCTGTTTAAAAGATCATTAAGCTGAAGATTAAAAATTTATATTAGGTACTTTAAATTTATTGAAAAGCAAAAGAAATATATATCAATGTATTCTTTGTTTCAATATAGATTAAATTTCATTAGAAAAATAAATAAACCATTAGCAATGATTTACTGCCCTCCTGTAAAAGAAAATGCCAAGATTATTCCATCTTTGAGGGGAAGAAATAAAAATATGGAAGAATCAAAAAAGACTGCAACAAACCTAGCATAAACTAGATTTGTTGACAGTCTTATTTCTAATCACTCAACTATTAATCAAAAAGATTAGTATTTACGAGTGAATGTTAAGTTACCAACATTATTATAAGCAGCTTCAAATGTACGTCCATCTACAACAAGAATAATTTTGTTGTTAGCAACTGGTAAAGTAAGTGTGAACTTAGCAGTTGTTACTCCAGCTGTATCAGTAGTAGTTGTAGCAGTTGTACCATTAATTGTAGTTGCACTAATAATTGATGAAGCCGTATTAACAGCGAATGTTAACTCTACTGTATCACCAGTTGTAGTTGTCACTTTCGCAGCAGTTACTGGGTTTTCTACAGTTGCAATTGGTGTTGCATAACCAGAGATTGAAGATTCTGGTGCACCTACTGTTGCATTAGTAACTGTTACTTTGTTAATAATTGGTGTTACTCCACCTGCATATTTAACAGTGTTATCTGAATTTAAAATTCGCTCATTAGAAATCTTTGCTCCAGAAGCATACGCAATTAATTCACGGATAGTAGAAGCAGTACCTGCAAAGTTAACACGCTCACCTTTAAATAAATGTACAAACTCAAAGTTTGAACCATTTACTAAGTTAAATGTTTGGTGTGCATTTGTATGAACATATGCATGACCATTTAATGTTACACCATCAGCAGTGAATTTTTGCACGTTGATTTGACCTTGGTAGTTAGCGTCAGTACCGCCACCGCCAACATCAATTGAACCATTTAATGTTAAGTCTTTCACAGTAACATTGTCATTATTCACAATAACTTTTACTGGTAATGTAGCTGAACCAATAGTTTGACCATGGAAATCATAAGTTGCATTTAAGTTTGTTAGGTAAATTGCTGCTCCTGATTTGAAGTTAATACCAGATGTAGATGCACCTAGCTTAACTGTTGTTGGAGTAGAATCTTTACCAAGAGTATACGTTACTTCTTGACCAATTAAACCTAATCCATTAGCACCTTCAAATGTTGATTCAGAAAGGTTTGCGCCAGCAACGTTATAATATTGTGTGCCAGTACCGCTGTAATCAACATCTTTAACTGTTACACCATCATTCATTAATAATAATAAACGGTTATTAACTGTATCTGTTGCAATTACACGACCAGTGTATGGTACACCTGGTTGAATACCTTCAACATTATTTAAGTTAAATACAGCAGAAGCAGTTAAGCCTTGTGGTAATGATGGAGTATTTGCACCAGCAGTTGCAGTTACTGTAGTACCACGTGTTGCTTTTACATATAATGTTGCTCTACCATTGTTATCTGCATCAATAGTCAATGGAGCTGTATTTGAGCTACCCATGTTGATATAGCCACCTGGGATTGGTGTTGCACCAGGAAGTAATTTACCATCAGTACCTACTGAGCTTGCTGCATATACTTCTGCACCTGCAAATGTAGATGTGAATTGGAATGTTACACGTAGGTTAGCTTGGTTGTAAGTGTTGTATGGTTTTTTGTTTTGATCCACTGTTTGATATGTGAATGCTGCTAAATCACCAACATTTACAGATTGAGCATCTTTACCATCTACAGTTAAGATAGCTGATTGTACAACTGCGTCACCGAAGTATGCGATGCCACCAACTTGTTGTAAATCATTTTTATCTAAACCAGCTTTGTCACCTGTTTCAGAGAATACAGTTGGAGTTGCGTATGCATCTTTTGCACCAATTAATGTGAATGCTACTTCACCTTTTGAATCTGTTGCAAGGTTTACAACATATTTTTCAGATTTGCTAGCATCTGTTGTTAAACGGTGAATTGCATTAGCGTTTTTATCAACTAAATATACAGAACCAGCATTATTAGTTCTTAGAGCTGAACCAACTTCAACAGAAACACGTACTTGTGTACCAGTTGGTGCAAGATTTCCTTTTTCATCTTTTAGTACCGCTTTATAATCACGACCACCACTATTTACTAACTCATCAGCTAATTGTGCAGAAGCTGATTTACCATTAGCAATGTTATAGAAAGTATGCACTGATTTTGTAGTAGTGAATAAATTGTGTAGTTTAGCTGGAACTCCAACTGTATCACGAGTAAGAACAAAACCAGCTGGTACTGTTTCACCAGTACGTAATGGGTTATCTTGGTTAATATAACGCGCACCTGTTGGTAGTCCTGTATTTGTTGGAATCCAAGTAAGATTGTTTGCAGCATCACGAATTAAAACCTGATTAGTACTTGAATTTACGTATGTGTACGATGTAGCTGAACCAGTTGTAGCATATGCTGCTGCATATTCTGTACCTAAAGATTCTAGAGCTAATTGTAAGTTTTGGATTTTACCAAATGATAATTTTGGAGCTTCTGCAAATAATTCAGTTGGGTTGAAGCGACCACGGTTGCCTGTTGCGTTTTGTGGGTTCTCTTTATTATCCACAAATACAATTGGTGTTACGTCAGCATTGCTACCTGTTAATGTAACGATTGCTTCACCGTTTTTATCAACTGCAACTTTTACAACTTTGATACCTTGGTTTTGATCGCCTAAAGAAGTTGTAAATTGACCTGGGTAACCTAAGTTTCTACCATTACCGTCAATTACATCTACAGTTTTTACTGCTTTATCAGGTGTTACATCAATATTTTCTTTGAAAGCAATATTTACGTAGTTACCAGCTGGGTATACTTGACCATTCTCTGTGAATGCAGCAGTATAGCCTTCTGTATGGTATAGAGCAGCTTTAATTTTATATTGCTTTTTAGCACCATTATTTACTGAGTTACCTGTAGTTAATTCAGTAATTGTTAATGGTTTAATAGATGCCCAGTATACTTTTGCAAATGAACGTACTGAAGCTTTACCAGTTGAGTAAGCTTGTACTTCATCAGAAGAAGCGATTTGTTGGCTAGTTTGTGCATAACGAGTGTAAGTATAAGTTGCTACACCATCTGCATTTGTTGTTGCTTCAGCAATGATTGGTTGGTTTAGTGTACCTGTACTGTTATCACCATAGTTATTGATGATGTTAAATGTTACAGGAATACCTTCTTTAGATTGACCTTCAGCAACAGTTACTTTAGCTTTAACAGTTACTTGGTTACCTACAACCTCTTGTTGAGATTTGTCAACGATGTCGATAGCAGTTGGAATTACCGCTTCTACACCTTTGAATTTACCGATTTCTTCACCGTTTAAAGTTACAGTGTATTCTTTACCTACTTCTTGAGCAGCCGTAGTTAAAACAACAACTTTTTTGTTAGATTGTTTTACAGCAGCATTTTTAACTTCTAAACCTTCGATTTTGAAGTCAAGATCTTTGATGTTTCCAACTTCTTCATCAAATGTTACTTCAACAGTAGTGTTGTTGATAGCTTTTACAGTAGCATCTACATCTACTACGATATCAAGGTTGATTGTACGGTATAGGAATGAAGCGAATTGACCACGAGTGATTGAATCAGCTGGTTTGAATGCTTTACCAGGTAGGTTAGCAGCATTTGTAAGCTCAGCATATTCTAAAGCAGTGATAGCTTCACGTTGTTCAGCAGAGAAAGCAGCACCTAGGTCAGAGATTTCGCTCTTGAATCCATCTGCTTTGTACTCAGCTACTAGATCTAAGTCATAGATTTCGTTGATAGCACGTACTAATACAACTGCCATTTGTTGACGTTGCATAGATTGAGTGTAGTTTAAGTTGCCGTTTGAACCAGCGAATACGCCTGCATCTTTAGCAAGTGCAGCATATTTAACTAATTCTTTTTCAGCTGTTAATGGAAGATCTTTGAAGCGTTGAGATGTTTCCCAATCAGATGGAACTTCAAAGCCTTCAGTTTCTAACCAACGACCTAATAATTTAACCACTTGACCACGGTTAATTGTTTGGTTTGGTTTGAATGTGCCGTCAGCGTATCCATTGATGATACCAGCATCAGAAAGAGCATTGATTGCATCTTTATGAGTATTGTTTTCTACATCTGTGAATCCTGCAGCAGAAGCCACTGGTACGATAGCAGAAGCTACTAAAGTAGCTGTCGCAGCTGTAGCTACGAATTTTTTGTATTTCTTTGGTTGGTTAGCCATAGAAAAATTTCCTCCTCTAAGTTCAAAAATTATGTCTCTACTACATAGAAATGCAGTAAATAAACAACTACACATAAAAGTATAGTAGTATCCCTAAAAGTTGTCAATCATATTTTGGGAAAGTTTCTAAATCGTTTCCGGAAAAATAAGGACACACAACTCTCTTTTACCATTGTTATCTATTTGAGCTATTTTTTCAAGTGATATTACGTAACTTTTCAAAAATTCTCGTACTCTATCAATAAATGTTCAAATATTCTAGTTTGTACAAATCAAAACACGAAAAAAGCTCAAGCATAAATATGCTTGAGCTTTTTTCGCTTGGGCTACCAACCGTTGTTTCCTTGCAGGGAATTCTATTTATTTCATAGAGGAAATTCCTATACACATACAGTCTAACACTTTCATTCTAAAACGACAATACCAATTTTTAAAAATTACTAACGTTTCTTTCTTGCAACTTCCAATAAAAATAATGGAAGTGCAATTTGACGCTTGATACGCTTGGGTTCCTTCAATAATCTGTAAAACCATTCAAGGCCAAATTTTTGGAAAATTTCTGGTGCTCGTTTCACTGTACCTGCGAGTACATCAAATGATCCTCCTACACCTTGATAGATAGTTGGATGCAATTGATCACGATTTACATTTATCCAATTTTCCTGCTTTGGACTTCCCATTGCAACAAAAAGTAAATCAGGCTGTGCTTCATTAATACGGTCAATTACCTTCTGTTCATTTTTCTCATAGCCGTCCTGTGTGCCGACAATTTTAATAGAAGGAAATAATGATTCTAGCTTTGCTTTAGCTGCATCTGCCACTCCAGGCTTTCCACCGTAAAGGAAAATAGGCTTGCCTCGTTTTGATGCTTCTTCGCAAAGCTTCATCATCATATCAACGCCTGTAACTCGTTCACGGATTTGCCCTTTTTGAATCTTTGAGGCAAGTATAACGCCTATGCCATCTGGAATTTGAAATTCCGCTTCATTAAGAAGCTTCTTGAGAGCAGGGTCCTCTTTTGCTTTGATGATTTTTTCTGGGTTGATGGCAACGACAAGCGCCTTTTGCTTTTTTTCAATGCGCTCAAATGCCAAGTCCATTAATTCATCGTAGCCTTCCGTATTGACGTTTATGCCAAGTACTGTTTCCTTCATCGGTTTTTCGCATCTCCTAATAGGTGGAATTGGAAGCCTGCATCCTCCCATTTTTCACGGTTTAAGCAATTTTTCGTATCGAAGACGATTTTCGATTGCGCTGTGATTTCCGTAGCATTTAATGCCTTGAATTCATTATGATCTGTTAGAACCACAATAATATCTGCATCTTTAGTTGCTTCTTCTAAGCTTTGTGTTTGTGTAGCATGTTTGTTCTCTTTAATATGTGGATCGTATGAAATTACCTCTAATCCAAGGTTTTGTAATTCTTCAATAACAATTGTTGATGGGCTTTCGCGCATATCATCGACATTTCCTTTGAAGGCTAGTCCAAGTACTGCCACTTTGCCACCAGCAATTTTGTTTTGATTTAAGATGGCCTGTGTTTTTTGTGCTGTGAAGCTTGGCATACTAT
The DNA here is from genome assembly GCF_058788755.1 of Lysinibacillus sp. FW301-JW8. Classification (NCBI taxonomy): domain Bacteria; kingdom Bacillati; phylum Bacillota; class Bacilli; order Caryophanales; family Bacillaceae; genus Lysinibacillus; species Lysinibacillus sp. FW301-JW8. Next base: position 59,288 of record NZ_JBYTBB010000014.1, on the reverse strand, counting down.
CATTTGTATTACGTGATAGATGAATAATTTGTGCCTGCTCGCCACCTAGCTCTACTAAAAACCATGGGTCAACAGCGATACAGTGACCACCAACACCTGGTCCTGGGAAATGAACACTCACACGTGGATGGTAGTTCGCGAATTTAATCGCCTCCCAAATGTTAACGTCCAGTTTTTCTGCTAATTTTGCTAGCTCATTAGCAAATGCAATATTAACATCACGATATGTGTTTTCCATTACTTTCACAAGCTCAGCTGTTGTTGCATCTGTCAGGTGGATTGTTCCATTAACAAATGTTTGATAAAGCTCTTTTGTCATTAGTGCAGATTGTTCATCAATACCCCCAACGATACGGTCGTTGTTCACTAATTCCTCAAAAATACGACCTGGGATTACACGTTCTGGAGAGTGCGCTACAAATAAATCCACACCGAATTCAAGATTTGCCTTGATTAGCTCAGGCAGCATCACATGTTCTACGGTTTTCGGTGGCACTGTTGATTCAAGTATTACTAGATTGCCTTTGTTCAAATATGGCACAATTGAAGCTGTAGCTTGACGTACATATTCTAAATTAGCTGTATTATCAGGATTGATTGGCGATGGAACCGCAACGATAAACACATCTGCTTCCTGAGGTGTCGTTGATGCTGTAAGGAAACCTTCATCGACTGCTTTGTTCAAACGCTCCTGTAAGCCGTTTTCTTCTATATGAAGTTTTTTCTCTTGAATACTTTTTACTGCTGCTGGGTTTACGTCCACCCCATGTACTTTTATGCCGTGGTTGGCAAACATTACAGCCGTTGGTAAACCGATATAGCCAAGTCCAACGACACAAATTGATTTCGTCATTCTCTATTCTTCCTTCCGTTATCAAAAACGAGTAGTTATATATGTTCTGTAAATGCATAAAAGCATTTTTGTTCTGCATTATAGTATACATCTTTCTAAGGAATGTGTGAATTAATTTGTTATATTGAAGATGCTATCTGTGTCCGATTAGTAAAAGTTTTGTAGCTAGTGGCGGAATTTTGGGTTTTAGTGGCGATTGTCACAAGTTAAGTGGCGCAAGCAAGGTTTTAGTGACGTTTCACACAAAGTAAGCGGCGTAACTCAAGCTATTAGCGGCGATTCAAATATAAACTGGATAAATGGTACTGCCTATATCAATCTGATCCAGTACTAGGTAAACACAATTTTTGTAAAAGGCGTTTTGCTACATACTGACTTTCAATTTTTAAGAATTCTCGACATTCCCTGTTCATAATCGTTTCTCCGATAAGCATGTAATAATCTAGTAGTGCCTGTATATATGCGTTTGTACATTTATATTGGCAATGCTGACAATACCAAGCCATGCGTAACTTCAACATACCAAACTGACCACAGCTTTCACAATAAACGCCACGCTGCAATGCCGCAATGTCAATCTGATAATAACGGCAAAGCGGAAACGGCGTTCTATGCTGTAATTGTGACAAAATAATATGTTTGATTTCTGTCATTATTGTCTCTTTGCTTTTCCCAATATGTTGATGCAGAAATAACGGCAGCTCTTTTGCCATTATTATAGGCAGCCCCTCATACGCTCTAAGAATATTTACATTATTAAATGGGAAGACAACAGCCCCATATACAGGTATCGTAATATGATGCTTTCCTAAAAAATGCTTCAATCCTTGGATATATTGTTCAAGCTGTATTTCAGGATGTGTAAAGACTTGCACTTCTCCTATTTCAGAAGTACGAATGAGCTGACGAGGATTATTTTTAAAATGGACTGTTCCTCGAATGTTTTTGATTTCTAGTATTATGATAGCGTTGGGGACGATGATTAAAATATCAATTTGCATGGGAAAAACAGAGGGAAGCATAACATTGTGGAAAATGTAACTTTCATTAAGACCATTTGCAGTAGCTCTTTCACTACATATTGCTCACCAAAATCACCCGCTTCTTTATTTTTAAGTTCCTGCTGAAGTTTTTGATATTGTGGATGAGTGGGGTGTAAACGCGTCACAAGTGCTTGAAGTCCTTTTGTAAACGGGGATGGTTCGAAGGGTTTTATAATCAATCAATTCTCTCCTTTTCTATTTAACCTAAATAAAAAGGAATCACCATTATTATCGGGGATTCCTCATTGTTCCACTTTCTAACAATTTTAAAATGGACTGGGCCTGCTGCATATGCATTGCCAGTACATATTGACTTGCCTGCATTAAGATTTGTGCTTTGACCATGTTCATCATTTCTTTTGCGATATCTGCATCACGAATACGAGATTCTGCTGCTTGTAAATTTTCTGCAGTGTTCACATTCGCATTATAGGCATGCTCTAGACGGTTTTGATAGGCACCTAGTTGAGATCGCTCGTTTGACACTCGTTTTAAAGCCTCATCCATTGTAGAAATGGCTTTATCAGCATCTTCTCGGGTTGCTATAGAAGCATCCTTCAAGCCTAGTGCCTCTGAGCCCATACCATTAATGAATAGCTCTATGTTTTGACCTGAATTTGCCCCTGCCTGAATTTTAATACCCTTCGTAGCATGATCCCCATTTAGTAATGTCTTTGTATTAAATTCCGTATCAGTTGAGATGCGTTGAATTTCCTTTTTTAACTCTTTGAACTCTAGCTCAAGCTTTTGCCTGTCATCATCTGTCAATGTATCATTGGCTGCCTCAATTGCCAATTCACGCATGCGTTGAATCATATCATGTGTCTCATTCAGTGCTCCTTCAGCTGTTTGCACAAGTGAAATTCCGTCCTGAATATTCTTTGCAGCCATATTCAGTCCGCGAATTTGGGATCGCATTTTTTCAGAAATAGCAAGTCCTGCTGGATCATCAGCTGCACTATTGATTCGGTAACCTGAAGAAATTCGCAACATGGCCCTACTCATTGTATCGTAATGTCTATTCATGTTATTCAAAATTGACATACCTGTTGCTGACCACTTTCCAAGCATAATTTCACCACCTTTATTGTTCTTTATATCGGAATACCTAAAATTCTTTTAAGTCTTTTTGGTAATGTATTCTAATTTAATAGGTTTTATATAGTAAAAATTTCTAAATCATACTTTACGTCTTTACTTTAGACCTAATTGTAATCAATTATGCCTCAGCGTAATTGAGTCTGGATTTTTTTGAGTTCCCTTGAAAAGCTCCACTTCAAAATTTGACATCCGTCAGTACTTTATCTTGATTCAACAAGCGTTTGTATGCCCGATGAATTAAGATAAACAATTTATAAAAGCACCCGCTTCTCGTATACGAAAAGTAGGTGCTTAGTTGAAATACTGTGTATTCAATTTTCGAAACCCCCAGGTTGATTGCTCTTTTGGTGTAGAAGTTCAAAAAAGAGTGTTTTATTGTAATCTAGTAATGCCTGATCAATTAAATAATCTAGGTTTTTTTGCTCCAACTCTGAAATAAGCTGATCTATTTCACCAACAGTTACAGAGGAAACAAGTGGTAACTGTGGCTTTGGTGTAGCGCTTTCAAGAATTGGTGCCAAATGCTCATGAACATTTGTGATTAGTAATAATTGATATAATGGTAATCGAATAAAGCGATTCCCCTTTTGGAAAACAAAGACCTCAGATAAATTTTCAATTTGCTGCGTATTCAAGTTGATAATCATCTCTTTACCTTCTATGGGAATGAAATGGAAAATCTCATTCTCTTTTAAAATAGAGAAATATTGATAAGCAAATACGAGACGTAATTTATCTCCCGTGATTTTTGTATAAAATGGCTTCATATATTGAACTTGCATCATCCTTCATCCCTCCCTATTTATCTGATTATTCAGATTTTAACATAAATCAATTAGCTTGTTAACTATCTAGACCATGATTTTTTTCTTTCTAATCATTCAGCTTATCATGTATGGATTTTAATCGTATAATGGAAGGACAGTCTTTTTTCTTTAATACCCAGATGCTAAAAAATGCATAAACCACTAGCTATATATTTGAAAGGAGTGAGGTTATGGCATTGTCTATTTCCCAAATAGCTAAGGAGCATCAAGAATTTGTCCTTACCAAATTGAAGGAAGCTGAACAGGCGTTACACCCTTCCTCTACCGAAGACGAAGAGCTAGTGCGTCGTGCTGTTTTCTCAGTACGGAATAAATCAGTGTTATTTGAACGATTTAATGGAGCGAGTTCTTTATTATATGCAAGTGTACAGGATGTCAGACCTGCCTCAGTAGAAATTGATTTTGCTAATGAGCATTTAAGCTGTAATTGTCCTCAGTTAAAATGGTGTCGCCATCAGGTAGGCGCATTACTGGCACTTTATCAATACTTTGACTCTGTGCAAAATTGGTCAGGTGCTTGGCGCTCACAAAAAACAGTTCAGCTCAAAACTTTAGCAGATGAACGCAGTCCAGAAAGCTGGCATCGAATGGTCCATGAGGTGATGCGTCGCCTATTACCGCCAGGTCGTATTTTAGAGGGCTATGGTATCTCTGCTATACGAACAGATGTATTAGAGCGACTTCAACGACATATGCCCTTCGAACGAGAATGGCAGCCGCTTTATAAGCTTTTTATGGAACTTTCTATCTTTAATACAATTTGGCGTCATGTCAATGAAACACCAGGACATTCAATCGATTCTCCATATATGAAATACTTTATTGATCAAAGTGTTCAATCATTGGAAAGTATACTGACAGAGCTAACTGGACGATCACGACTTTTTGCCACTGATCCATTTTATGATGCACTACAGGATTTAGTGAGAGAGATTTTATTGGAACGTCAAGGATTATTTGCTAATCGATTACAAATATATATGCTTCTTTGGGCAGTATTATTTTATGAGAAGCCAAGACGTGAACAGGAATTAGCACTCTTAAACAAACTTGATGAGCCTTCCTCAGAGGTCTCTTTACAATCATTAAAAATGCTATTTTATGTTCTGCTACAAAAAGAAGATTTATTGCAAGAAAGAATTTCTCATATTCAGTTGCAACAAATGGCAGATTTAGTTGAGCTTGCTACGTTTGCAAAACGAGCTGGTGAATTACCTGCACTAACGATTATTTTGCGTGCAATGCTACCATTTACTGAGGTGTTTCTACAGCAAATTGTGCCAGTTGTTCAGCGAGCGCAATATGTCCGGCAATTCCAACTTTTATTTGAAGATGTACAGCTCACAGAAGAAGAGGAAGCCCTCCTGTATAGTGCCTTTGGTGTTTATGGGCTTCAGCCATTTTCATTTTTTCTGATTAAAAAAGGACGTTATCAGGATTGGGCAGCCCTTCACCAATTGAATCCTTCATCACTTTCGTATTTAGAAATGTGTGGATTAAAGGACGTCCTACAAGTGGCTCCGGCGACAGTAATGCCCCTATACCATTTATATGCTATGGGTGAAATTACACAAAAATCACGCATGAACTATAAGCAGGCAGTTCGAATTTGGAAAAGTATGCGCAGTGCTGCAAAACGAGCTGGCAAAGTGGCTTATTTTGAAACCTATATGCAAACCATTAGAAGTGAATTTAAACGTCTTCGTGCATTACAGGAAGAAATTGAGAAAGGAAACTTAGGATGATGACTATCAATGCTCCTTCCCCATTTTCAAAAAAATTACTACTTCAAATTGAAGGCACTCAGGAAGGATATTTTACATTACAAGTCTTTACAGCGGATGGCGTAGCGCTTGAAGCTGATGCATTTATTTCTTCATTATTCTTTAACTATGAAGAAAATATCTATGGGCTGTTAAGTAATCGGACAGATTTTACCGTTGAAGTTTCCACATCAGAGCTTCTTGATCTTGTTTCACCACGCTATCAGCATCCATTTATAGAGTGGCATGGAAAAAATATTGAAAGTAAAATCTGGCTAGAAAAAATGTCGACTTTACAAGCATATTGGCAAGAACCAAAACTTTGGACATATGCCGATATAGCTGATGACTTTTCCTCACTGACATTCCCTATTGATGGAACAGATACAGCATTATTAGAAATAGCTGTTCAGCAAAAGCTACAACAAACTGGTCTTGTATTAAACGATTTACCAAAGCTAATGCCCTTTTTTCTACGTGGTGGCTGGCCATTAGAACAGAATCGTCAGGCTGGTGCAGTTACGGTCTCCTTACGCTTAAGTGAACCTGAGGAGGATTCAGATGTTTGGCTTTTAGAAACAGTCCTTAGTACAGCTACAACAAAAAACTATTGGACTCCCGCAATTCGTAAGCAGTCGCAGCCAATAGTTGAAGCCCTACCTGTAAAATGGCAGATGTTCGCTAATGACATCGAACAACAGCAAGCCCAAATTGCTGATCTTCTTTCATTGGAAGAATTAAGTAGTGAAATTTTTTTCCGTGTGATGTTAGAAGATTTACAAGTTCGAACTTTCTTACGTGAGGATCTTGCCAGATTGCAGGCACTGGGCTTTGAGGTAGTACTTCCAGCTTGGCTTAAGGATTTAAAGCAATCCAAAATGCGTGTTCGTGTAAGCACTGGTAATGTAGCGGCAAAAAAGGTAGCTGGACTGGATGATATATTAACATTTAAATGGCAATTTTCTATGAATGGACAGTCCATTTCACCCGAACAGTTTAAAAAGCTTGTAGATGAAAAACGTGAATTTATCCGCATTGGTACCGAATGGTTCCGAGTGGATGCAAACTGGATGCAAGAAATGAGGGCTTTGATGCAGCAAGCAGAGGATGAAAGCTGGACAGTTCGTGAGTTACTATTCCGTGAGCTACCAGAAAACTTTTCTTCCTCCCTTGAAGAAGAGGAAGCTGATGATGAAATGCGAGATGATCCAATTTTTGCATTCGAATTACAGCAATCCCTTAAGTCCTTTATGGAGCAGCTTCTGGAGAAAAAAGGTCTTCCAACAGTACCAGCTCCTTTAACATTACAGACTGAATTACGTCCCTATCAACAAGAGGGCTTTGAATGGCTTGTCTTTATGCGGGAGCAGGGTTTTGGTGCATGCTTAGCTGATGATATGGGCCTTGGTAAAACGGTTCAGCTTATTTCTTATTTGCTTCATCTTTATGAAACAGCAGATTTTACAAAGCCCTCCATTATCATTTGCCCTACGTCAGTACTTGGTAACTGGCAAAAGGAGATTGCCCGCTTCGCGCCTTCGTTAATTGTGCATACACATTATCAGGCCAATCGAGCGAAGGAGGATGTATTTAAACAGCTAGTGGAAAGAAATAAACCACATGTGATTTTATCAACTTATGGTACAGTTTCACAGGATGCTGGTTTTTTACAAGAGATGGATTGGGCAACAGTTGTACTTGATGAGGCGCAAAATATAAAAAATATGCAGACATTACAGTCAAAGTCGATTCGTAAATTACATGGTACTCATCATATTGCACTAACAGGAACACCAGTTGAAAACCGTTTATCAGAGCTTTGGGCAATATTTGACTTTATTCATAAGGGATACCTAGGTAGCTTTGGTCGGTTTAATGAAGAATTTATATTACCAATAGAAAGAGATGAATCAGAGTCTCATAAACAAAAGCTACGTGCAAAAATACAGCCTTTCTTATTGCGTCGTACAAAACGAGATCCGAATTTACAGCTTAACTTACCAGATAAACAAGAATCCCATGCATATTGCCCATTAACAACTGAGCAAGCATCTCTATATGAAGGATATATTTTAGAGACGCTCGATCAGCTTGAGCAATTAACAGGCTTTCAGAAAAAAGGGCGCGTTTTAAAGATGCTCAGTAAATTAAAGCAATTATGTAATCATCCTGCCTTATATTTAAAAGAGCCTTTCGAGGATGCTGAAACAATGCTAACACGATCGACTAAATTAGAACGTATTGTACAAATGGCAGCAGAAATCGTGGACAATGGGGAGCAATGCCTCATTTTTACACAATATATCGGCATGGGTCAATTACTCCAGCATTGCTTTAGTGAGCTTTATAACGTTGACGCACCGTTTTTAACTGGTGCAATGCCTAAGCAACAAAGAGATCGCTTAGTAGAGGCTTTTCAGGCAGGAGATTTCCCTATATTTATCCTCTCCTTAAAAGCAGGTGGAACAGGGCTGAATTTAACTGCTGCAAATCATGTTTTACATGCAGATCGCTGGTGGAACCCAGCTGTGGAAAATCAAGCAACAGATCGTGCATATCGAATTGGGCAAACACAATTTGTGCAGGTGCATAAATTTGTAACAATCGGAACAATTGAAGAAAAAATTGATAAAATGCTGGCGCAGAAATCTGCATTATCAGAAGAATTAATTCAATCAAGTCAGTGGTTAACTGAGCTTGAAGATGATGAGCTTCGAGCATTAATGACACTTGATTTTTAATTATTTGAATGCGCCAAGAGCAAAAATGTTCTTGGCGCTCTTTAGTTTTGAGAATATCAGTGGACAATTTTATTTACTTCTTTTCCTGCTTACTTCATACTCTTATTAAGTTGTGTTGAAAATCGTCATTGCTGTGCGGTCTTCAGCAATGAACTACAATAATAGGGTATACATCATTCCTTTCTTCATGCATTACGGTGCAAGTAAATATAGGAGAATGGCGGATCAGACAACTTTGTCACTTGCTCCGTATGTAACACATGGCTGCTGCTATACTACTGGTAATACTACCTCTGCCTCTGGTAACACAAAATCCTTCAAGCCTTCCTGCTCATCGGACAGATTTGTAGGCACAATAGCCTCGCCACTATCTCTTGGCTTAAGCTGATAAAATCGGACCTCTTCAACGACTACCTCTGTAATAAAAATCTTCGTACTTTGTTCATTTACAAATGACCTTGATTGGATACGACCATTTGCTCCGATTAATGAGCCTTTCCCGCAATATTTGACGATATGCTCTGCAAGTTTTCCCCATACTGTACAAAGAATAAAGTCAGCATCCACTTCCCCACGATTATTTTTGTAATTGCGATTAATGGCTAAAGAAAAATGAGTTTGCACGCGATTCTCAGATAAGTGTCGTAACACAGGATCTTTTGTTAATCTTCCAACCAGTCCGACTTGATTCATCAATTCACCTCCTTTGCTTTTGATGCTCTCATCTTACAAGAGCATATACTGAAATGGCAAAAGTCGATTTTTATCATTTCCCTTCATTTTTAATCATAAATTGGTTATATTAGCATTTTTACCAAGCAAAAATTAAATCAATTCATAGGCTGAATGCTTTTGGCTGTAATTGCTAATGCTATTTCATGAAATATGAAAATTCACAGTTTTTTCTTTTTCAAAATTGGCTAGGAACAAAGCAAAGGTCACTTCATCACATGGTCCAATCGAATGTGTTATACTAATAAAGATGACCGACTTAGGAGGATAATACATAATGAAAACGTTTAAAATGCTTTCCTTTGACCTTATCACAAAAGATGGCATACAATCATTTCCTTTAGTCGATGGCATTATTATCAATCAGGAAAACAGCCATCAATCATGGATTCTTGAACTTTTTATGGACGGACAATATCGTTCAACCTTTGAACATTTATTAGAAAAAGCCGCTGTCTTTAATGTGCGTGCCGTTATTTCATTTCCAGATAATGAACCTGCCCCTTTCCAGGTTGCCGTACATACTGTTCAAGAAATCGGAGATCATATTTCTGTGCTCTTAAAAGGTACACTTAAAACAAAACGTTCAAAATATGCAGAGCAATTACTTGCAGAGCTTCTAGCGGAAGGCGTTTCTTTAGATAATTTACTGGGTCGCTTCTCCCATGATATGAAGAAACGTCCAAAACTTAAAAATGATTAAATTTAACACTGCTGTCTTTTGCATCGTTATTTTTTCGAGTTATTTTTTGCAGTAAAAAAAGAGTGTTCCATTTCTGGAGACACTCTTTTTATTATTATCGCGTATTCATGTTGTTACGTTCACGAACGTCTACTTTTTCTTCCACAACATTTTCTTTAATAACATTGTCATTTCGTTCAACGCCATTTGCATTTGGTACGTTATTATAGCCATTTGTACCGTTCAAATCAGCGTTTGTTCCTGGTGCCGTAGCTTCAGGTATTACAGTAGATTCGTTAACTGTACCACGCTCAACACCATTCACATTACGATCGTAAACATCGTGTCTTCGAGCGGGCTCTACCACGTCTTCTACTTTGTCAACACCTCGGCGAACATCGTTTTTAACGTTCTCCACAGGTCTTTCTTCGACCGCTCTGTTCCCCCAGTTACATCCTCCAAGGAATAGCGTAGCAAAAAGAATAGTCAAAAATGACATTTTCCACATATTAAAAACCTCCTTTCTTGGGTGCTATGTCAGCAAATACAACGGGTGCATTTGTGATCCTACATAGAGTGCCCGGGAAAGGAGGGAACTATCCGATTTTTGTACAAACTATTTTTGTTTTTCTTTTAACAATTGTTCAATGTAAGCTGCTTCTGCTTTACAGTCATACGTATATTTTGTACCTAGCTCTTTTTGCAATGTCTCGATTGTTTCGATTTGCTTAGCAGTTGGCTCTTCATTTAAAATTTTCGCAATTACTTCATCGATTTTTTGTGCCATCTCTTCATGAAATTCAGTGCTCAGTAAAACATTTGCTGGAATTTTTTCAATCCATGCGGCATTGTCTTGAAAATAAGTCTTCCAGCTAGCAATGAAGTCTTCCATAGAGAAACGCTTTTCATCCCAACCAATACTTGCTAAGTATGATTCAAAAGATGTTGAAATCGAACGTGTAATGCTAATTTTAACACCTGAAGACAGTTCCTTATACATCTATATAATCCTCCTACGTTTTAAAAAAACCTAAAATTACATGTATTTCAATTTACAATCGCTATACGCCATCGCATTTTAGAATATAAATAAACTGTTAAAAAATTAACAGCAAGGACATAATTCGATATAATTATTTTATAACTTTTAGCCTATAAATGCAAATTAAGCCTGTTTTGGCTGTTCAGGTCCTATAGCAAATAGAATATCTGCTTCACAAACCAGTTCTCCATCAACTGTTGCTACACCGTGACCTTTGCCCATTGCACCTCTTAGTTTAACAAACTCTACTTCCAGCCGAAGCTGATCCCCTGGTACCACCTGACGTTTGAAACGGCAATTATCAACACCTGTTAAGAAGGCTAAGCGACCTTTGAATTCATCCGCATTTAATAACGCAACACCACCAACCTGTGCTAGTGCCTCAACAATTAAAACACCAGGCATTACGGGATAGCCTGGGAAGTGTCCATTGAAAAAATCCTCATTGATGGATACATTTTTTAAACCTACGGCACGTTTTCCCTCATCTAATTCAACGATACGATCAACGAATAAAAAAGGATAACGATGTGGTAAGATTGCTTGAATTTGCTCTGCAGATAACATTTATATTCCCCCTCAATTTTAAATCAATTTCGCCTTGGCGTAATTGCGTCTGGATTTTGAATTGTGCCCGCACAATTCATTCCTTTGAAAATCCGTGACATCCGCCGGAGGCTTTATCTTCATTCAGTAGGTGTTTGGACACCCACTGAAAAGGATCCAAACCCGCATTCATCTCACCACCTGTAGAGGTGAGAGTCTTCTGCTGAATGAAGATAAATTATGTAAACATAAAGGATGGTAAAGAATAAAATTATTCTTTACCATTCATAATATCAAATATATGCTGCCATGTTTCTGTTTTAAATATATCAATAGCTTGCCCTTGTCCAATAACACTGTAGCCAAAAATTGCACCTAAAACTGCGGCAACAACGACTAATACGAGAACAAGTACAACGCGTAGCCAAATCGGAATCAGCCGTATTTGCACCCATCGAACCTCTCGTTGCTCTCCATTTGAGCGGCGTCCCTTCTCTTCTGGTGGCGTATCGGTTTCTTGTGTCGGCACAGAACGTCGACGTGAATCGTTTGTCATAGATTGTACTCCTCTTCATTCCTTACTAAACAGTAATCATGGATCTAGCGAATTCCATTAATAAGCCCGAGCATTTGGTCTGCTAAAGTAACCGCTCGTGCATTGAATTGATAAGAGCGCTGTGTTTGAATTAAATCTGTCATTTCCTTTGAAAGATTTACATTCGACATTTCTAACGTGCCACTTTGCATGCCAATCTGCTGACGATTTGCACCTTGTAATTCAGTAACAACCTCAGCTTGTGTATATCCGAGCTGAGCTAGATTATCAGGTAATCCAACATATTGACCAGAAATGTGCTCCATCAGCTGTGGCTTTTGAAATTCTGTCACGGCTAAATCTGTACGAATAATATCTCCATTTGGATAGGAAGCCTCTAATACGCCTCCATTACGTACAGCAAAATTTTTCACATTATCTGGTAATGTAATAGCCTGTCCTGTTGCATCAGCTAATGGATATCCATCTGCATTCACAACCATTACTGTTCCATTATTTAATGGTGATAAATAAAAGTCACCTTGACGAGTATACACTGTTTTTGTGCCATTTTCACCATCTGGCATTAAAATATTGAAATATTGTTTTGCTTTATTGAAGGCTAAATCTAAATCGCGATTAGTTGTTTGTAGTGAGCCTTGCTTTTCATTTGATTGAATTTGTCCAAGCATTGCGCCTGAACCGTATCGAATACCTACTGGAGATAGACGCTCTGCTCGATCTTGCTTGTCATTATTAAATTGCTGATAAAGAAGTTCATTGAAAGAAGCCTCTTTTGTCTTATAGCCATGTGTATTGCTATTAGCAATGTTATTACTAATGGTATCTAATTTGTTTTGTAATTGTCCCATTGTATTTGTTGCAGTAATCATTGTACGTAGCATTATCTAACGCCTCCAGTTCGCATATTATACTTTTCCGATTTCATTGACAGCCTTTTCCATGCTTCGATCATAAGCCTGTAGCACCTTTTGATTGGCTTCAAATGCGCGATAAGCTGTCATTAAATCTGTCATCGTGCGACCAGAATCTACGTTTGAGCGCTCAAGATAATTTTGACGCATTGTAAATGCAACACCATTAGCACCATAAGCAGTTGGTAAGTTCTCACCATTCTCTGTTCGAATTAAACCATTATCTTGCTTACGTAGCATGTTCGGATTAGCCGCAAATGATACGCCAACACGCGCTACTTGCTGATTATTGACGTATATCGCACCGGTCTCATCTAGACGAAAATCATCATTTGGAAGCTGGATGCGTTGACCAGTATCTGATAAAACATACAGTCCTTGTGCATTGACTAAATTGCCTTGACCATCTAACGTAAAATTCCCATTTCGTGTATATGCCTCGCCACCATCCGGATGTGCTAAACGGAAGAAAATAGATCCAGTGATGCCATCTTCATTTTGTGGTAAATTTCCATCAATCAAGGCCATATCTGTTGAGAAATCTGTATTATAGATTTGACCCTGTATGTAGTTTGGCAATGTTTCCTGCATATAAATCCCAGTATTTAGCGCTCCCACTTGACTCATATATTGAGAGCCCATTTGCTGCTTGGCAGTTGCATTCGTATTTCCGACACTTGACATAAGCATGTCCGGAAATGAACGAATTGTTGATTGATCTGCTTTAAATCCTGGTGTATTCGCATTTGATAAATTATTAGTTAATAACTCTGTTCGTCTTTGTTGTGCAATCATACCCGTTGCAACTGTATAGAACCCTTTAAACAAAGGAATCACCTCATTCTATTTTTATAAGGATGCAGGCACTCGATCAATATTTTCAAGCATAATGCCTGTACCAATTGCTACACAATCCATCGGTCGTTCTGCAATAAACACAGGTACCTTTAACTCTTCAATTAATAGCTGGTCCATACCATGTAGTAATGCACCACCGCCAGTAATAATCACTCCACGATCAATTATATCAGCTGATAGCTCTGGTGGCGTTTTTTCTAGAACATTTTTTGCAGATTGGACAATCATTGCTACTGATTCATGTAAAGCGCGTTCAATTTCCTCAGATTGAATTGTTATTGTGCGTGGTAGACCTGTTACCATGTCACGACCACGAATATCCATAGTATCATTTCTACCGCCCTTAAATACTGTACCAATTGTCATTTTTATTGCCTCAGCGGTGCGTTCCCCAATTAGTAATTTATATTCTTTTTTAATATATTGTAATATATCATTATCAAAAACGTCTCCTGCGACTTTAATGGATTCACTTGTTACGATATCTCCCATTGAAAGAACTGCAATATCCGTTGTTCCACCGCCAATGTCCACTACCATATTGCCACTAGGTTGGAAAATATCCATACCTGCACCAATAGCAGCAACTTTTGGCTCTTCCTCTAAATATACTTTTTTGCCACCGGATTTTTCTGCCGCTTCACGAATAGCTTTTTGTTCCACACTAGTAATGTTAGTTGGACAACAAATTAAAATACGTGGTTTAGTTAAGAATCCTTTTAAGTTTAATTTATTGATAAAATGTCTCAGCATCGCTTCAGTAACATCAAAGTCTGCAATAACACCATCGCGTAATGGTCGAATTGCAGTAATATTACCTGGCGTGCGCCCTACCATTTGGCGGGCTTCTTCTCCTACTGCCAATACTTTATTTGTTTTTTTATCAATCGCCACTACAGATGGTTCATTTAAGACAATTCCTTTACCTTTAACGTGGATTAATACATTCGCAGTTCCTAAGTCAATGCCAATATCTTTCGAAAACATTCTATAATTTCTCCTTCCCGCCAGTTCCCACTACATAACGTTCATTTTTATCCCGCATAAACGGACAGTAGACTCCCACTTTAAGACGTAAGCCAATATAATTGGGAAATCAACTGCCCGTAATAGTCCGGTTAGTTCAACTAATAATCAGTGTGGGATGAGGATAATCCACACTGATTAAAGCTTCACTTTATCTCTTTATCTAGAATATTTTATCATACACTATTGGTAATTTCACCTAAATTTAGTGATTATGGCTGTTTTCTTTTAATTATATGAACAAACATAGAAAACAATAATACGTTTAAAATAATCTTTTAAATTGCTCCATCTCATTCTTTTAAACCTGTTTTCAACAACAAAAAAAGAACGAATCATTCTTGACTCGCTCTTTCTTTCCACTTGTTTTTCGTTGCCTCTCCTCCGCGAATATGACGTACGGCCTTATGGTAGGCGAGAATTTCCTTCACCTGCTCTGCTAATCCTTCATGAATTGTTGGCAATCGCTCTGTTAAGTCTTTGTGCACCGTACTTTTTGAAAAACCTGTCATTTTCGCGAGGACACGCACAGTCTCACGCGTCTCAATCAATAATTCACCGAGGCGTATGCAGCGCTTCCGAATGTGCTCGTGCACGTTCTTCGTCCTTTCCACACAATTTCACAAAATGGCGTTGGCATCAGATGCACGTATGCGCATTTCTTCACCTTATGTAAGGACAAAGCTATTCAGAACACGTTTTACTCTTTCTCGATAAATTGCTGATTATTAATTCCACATAAACAGACAGTAAGTTTCCATATCTCATCGTTATCTTTAACTGTCATTGTGGCGAATGGTTTTCCCTATTTTAAAAGGCTAGTAATTTTTTTGGATTCACATATTTTCCGTCTTCAAGTACTTCGAAATGTAAGTGAACGCCTGCTGCTTGATTCCACTCATTGTCAGTTGCTTTTCCTAATGCCTGACCTTGTGTTACTTCATCGCCTTCTTTTACAGCAATATCTTTTACTGAGCTATAATGTGTTTGCTTACCATCTGGATGCTCAATAACAATTTTATTGCCTGTAAATGCATCTAGTTTTACTTCTAGTACTTTACCACTTAAAGCAGCTAGCACTTCAAATTCTTCACCATTCATAGCAAGAGAAATACCAGATGACGTTGTAAATGTTTGATTAAATACCATTAGTGCATTTTCACGTGCCTCTGCATTTGCCTCTATTTCATAAAATTCTTGTAAAACTTGTACTTTATTAAGATTTGCTTCTTTGAATGGGTACTTCATTGTTTCTACACGAGCATTTGTTTCAACTACAGGACCTGGATCTACTTCTGCTAAATCTGGTAATGGAGCCTCTTCTACTTTTGATACGAGACTATTGTAACCAAATAACATACCTGCTAGCATTAGTGCACCACCAGCATAAACTGCCGGCCAAAACCAAGGTTTCTTCTGTAATTGACCTTTTTCAATTTGTTTTTGAGAAGTTTTACTATTTTTATCCTCTCTCATTTTCATCACCTCTAGTTGCAGTGTGAACAACTAGAAGTTATTTTAAACATGCATCTATCTTTTTTATTTCAATATCTTGATAATAATAGTGTAAAATTTCGTCAGTAGTTTTTCCTTCACTTGCCATTGCCTCAGCTCCATACTGACTCATTCCAACACCATGACCATATCCTTTCGTACTCACTTGTATTTTTCCAGTATTAGTATCATAGGAAATTTTAAAATCAGTAGATGGTATTTGCAAAAGTGTTCGAACCTCTCGTCCTGACCATACATTTTTACCTAGCTGTAAGCGTTCAACTCGTCCTGTATCATTAAAAAAATACTGGACGCGTGAGAAATCACCTACCTGCCATTTATCAGGCCAGATTGTATTCCACTCAGCTAATGTCCATTCCTTGACCGCAGAGAATTTTGGTGAGGATTGATCAGACATACTTGCTACACTTTGTAAATATGGAAGATCATTACCACTATAACCATAGGCACTTTCTGTTTTACCATTGCTGGTAGAATGAAACATAGCTGTAATTAATTGATCATTGTAAAAAAGTACTTGTCCTTTCGTTTCATTAATAGCATCGACAATTTTCTTTTCATTTCCTGGGAAATTGCTAGTCCAATTCGCTTTCCTTTGCTCTTGATTATAAAAAACTTGTCTAGTAACTGTAGGAGCAATTGCTTCTCTACCATAATTTGTCGATTTCAATGCATATGTTCTTGCTGCAATAGCCTGTGCTTTTAAAGCCTCTTTTTTAAATGAAACAGGCATTTCAGCAGCCACTACACCCGTAACATATGTTTCTAAAGGGATTTTCTCTTGTTGTCCCTCCACTTCAATAAATATTTCACAAGCATTATCTGTTGTTTGCACTGACTCCTCAATAGAACGTTTCTCACTAAATGCAACAGGGAGCACATATAATGTCCCTACCAAACAAATGATCCCTACACTCATTATCCATTTTTTCATAAGGAATAATATGCTAAAACTCAGCTAAATATGTGAATCTTAGCGAAACAATATATAATCGACTAGTATCGAATAACTTATTTAAGAAGGATATTGCAAGTTATTATTTTTTGTTCAAAGTCAGCTAGTTTATCTTCCAAATGTGAAAGATCACTTCTTGCTGGCTTCAATCAATTTCGCCTTGGCGTAATTGTAGCTGCCGCTTTGCTTTCGCTACAGATAAACAATGCGTCCGGATTTTGAATTGTGCCCAGGCCTGCACGAGGGTCGACACGATGTCGATTATTTCGGTAATGGCACAGGACGTGGCGTTTTTACCGATGCAGGTCAGTTAGCCGTTTTCGCAGAATGCGAAGGTTTTAGGCTAACATTCTTTTATTCATTCCTTTGTAAATCCATGACATCCGCCAGAAGCTTTAGGCCAACAGATGTTTTTTATGCGAAAGCGTAGAGCTAACGTAGCGGCAGCAACATGATGTTGGTCACTCAGGCGTTTTCACAGGAAGTGAAGTTCTTAGCCTGAGTTCCTCTATTTCAGTAGGTGTTTGGACACCCACTGAAAAGGAACCAAAACTACATTCATCTCACCATCTGTAGAGGTGGGAGTCTCTGTATCTGCCGCTATGCTTTCAATACAAAAAACATTTGCTGAATGAAGATAAAAAAACCCTCTGCTTATAAGCAAAGGGTATCAAGCAACTATTTAGTTTGTTGGTAATTCCACAGTAGATTTCTCTTTTATTACAACATTTTCAACTGGTACGCGTTCGATATTGGCGCCAAGTGCTGCCAATTTTTCATGGAATTCTACATAACCACGGTCTAAGTGATGAAGTTTTGTCACACGTGTCACACCTTCAGAGACAAGGCCTGCTAAAATAAGTGCAGCCGCAGCTCGTAAATCCGTCGCCATTACCTCAGCACCTTGAAGATTTACAGGTCCCTCTATAAAGACAGAGCGTCCTTCGATTTTAGCACCAGCATTCATGCGACGGAACTCCTCAACATGCATAAAGCGATTTTCAAAGACTGTTTCTGTAATAATACTCGTACCTTCAGCTGTTAACATTAAAGCCATCATCTGTGATTGCATGTCTGTAGGAAATCCTGGATGTGGCATTGTTTTAATATCTACAGCCTTTAATTTATCGGGAACACGTACACGAATGCCTTCATCTAATTCAATGATTTCAACACCCATTTCACGCATTTTAGCAATTAATGCTGTCATATGCTCAGGGACTGCGTTTTCAATCGTCACATCCCCTTTAGTGATGGCTGCTGCAACCATAAATGTACCAGCTTCAATACGATCAGGAATAATATGATGCTCTGTTCCATATAATGTTTCGACACCTTCGATACGAATGGTATTCGTACCTGCTCCAATAACTCGACCACCCATACTATTAATAAAGTTTGCAAGATCTACAATTTCAGGCTCTTTCGCTGCATTTTCAATTACAGTTGTACCCTGTGCCAATGATGCAGCTGTCATAATATTCTCTGTTGCACCTACACTAGGGAAGTCCAAATACACATTTGCTCCTTTTAAACGACCATTTACTTTTGCCTCTACATATCCGTGACCAAATGAGATTTTTGCTCCCATTGCTTCAAAGCCCTTTAAATGCAACTCAATTGGGCGAGAACCAATTGCACAACCACCCGGTAAAGCAACTCGAGCATAGCCATTGCGAGCAAGTAATGAACCCATTACTAAAATGGATGCACGCATTTTGCTTACATATTCAAATTGAGCTTCACTAGAAAGTTCTTTTGTTGCATCTATATATACTGCATTGTCTTCTGGTATATATGTAACTGCTGCATTTAAACTTTTAAGTACTTCATTTATTGTAAAGACATCTGCTAAGTTAGGGACTTCTTTAATTACATTTTCTCCCTCAGAAGCAAGTAAAGCCGCCGCTAGGATTGGTAACACTGCATTTTTTGCGCCCTCTACACGTACTTTTCCTTGTAGCTTTTGGCCACCAGTCACTATTATTTTTTCCACCCTATG
Source organism: Lysinibacillus sp. FW301-JW8 (assembly GCF_058788755.1). NCBI lineage: Bacteria > Bacillati > Bacillota > Bacilli > Caryophanales > Bacillaceae > Lysinibacillus > Lysinibacillus sp. FW301-JW8. The sequence goes on along the minus strand of NZ_JBYTBB010000014.1, from coordinate 40,132 downwards.
TCCCTCCGAATTTAATCTATTAAGCTATCAAAAATTTTATTTAAAAAAGAAGTATAATGTCATAATCAGTAAACAAACAATTCTATAGTACAACTTTTCCAACGCTCGTTCAAGCATCCAAATCACTATTTTAAGCCATTTATTAATATTTTGCTATTTATTTATTGTACGCATGAAATATTATTTTGTGAATGACCAATAACATGGAACGAAAGCGTTATTTTCTAATATATACCCAAAAATTTGTGAACAAAAAACAAAATCTATCAAATTTAATGAACCATTATTTTACTTTTACATATCTCAAAGGACCGCATAAAGTGAAACTTCAATCAGTGGGGGATTTTCCTTATTCCCACTGATTGCTGTAGAGGAACACACGCTAAGTACTCCTCATCCTGCGGAAACGCTTGTGTGAACATCATGTTGGTCTCAATCGGGCTTTCACGAGCTATTGATTTCCTACTTATAGTTTTTGCTTTACTTAAATCTTAAAGTAGGAGTCTTATACCTGTCGCTTCGTTTTCGGTATAGATAAACTACTGCCCTTTTATGGTAGGATAAATTTTGTTATAAAGTCCTGTGAAATATGTATATTCATTTTCTACATTTTAAGATAGTACTAAGGGGCTGTATGATGTATTAAAACAAATAAGGAAGCTTACCAGACCAACTTGACACCTGGAGGAAAAAATTCGAAACAGTTGATCCAATCGCAATACTCAATAATATATAAATCAATTGAATTTGAAATACTTTATTTTTCTTAAAGATCTTCTCAAGCATAAAAGCTTGTAGCGCATAAAAAGTAATAGCGATAAAAAATATATGAGAGAAAATACCCAGCAAAGCTTCTTGTCCTATCGATTCATATAACTCCATTATAATCCCTCCGTATTCATTAAGCTCCATTATCCCATTTTCTTTAAAACACTGAATAATGTTAAAAAACGGGCAGATGTTGAATCTGCCCGTTAAAATTTGAATTAGATATTACCCTCATGAACGTTGATACGATTCAACGCACGTTTTAATGCTAGGTCAGCACGTTTGAAATCAATGTTGTCTTGTTTACTTTGAAGACGCCCTTCAGCACGTTTAATGGCTTCTTTAGCACGTTTAACGTCGATATTTTCAGCAACTTCAGCAGAAGGAGCTAAGATTGATATCTTTTCTGGACGAACTTCAATGAAACCACCGCTTACAGCAACAATATCAGTTGAACCGTTTTCTTTTTTAAGCTTCACTGCACCAATTGCAAGTGGAGCAACCATAGGAATATGGCCTGCAAGAACACCGATTTCTCCAGAAGTTGTTTTAGCGATTACCATTGATACTTCAGAATCGTATACTGGGCCGTCGGGAGTGACAATATTGACTTGAACTGTCTTCATATTTTTTCCTCCTCGTCCCTAGTATTAAACCTCTACGCCCATGCTTTTCGCTTTTTCAACCACTTCATCAATAGAACCAACTAAACGGAAAGCATCCTCTGGTAGGTGATCCCATTTGCCATCAAGGATTTCCTTGAATGAGCGAACAGTTTCTTTAACAGGTACATAAGAACCTTTTTGACCAGTAAATTGTTCCGCAACGTGGAAGTTTTGAGATAAGAAGAATTGAATACGACGAGCACGTTCTACTGTTTGTTTATCTTCATCAGATAATTCATCCATACCTAAGATAGCAATGATATCTTGTAATTCACGGTAACGTTGGATTGTACGTTGTACTCCAGTAGCTACTGCGTAATGCTCAGCACCAACGATTTCAGGTGATAATGCACGAGAAGTCGAAGCTAGTGGGTCAACCGCAGGGTAGATACCCATTTCAGATAATTTACGCTCAAGGTTAGTTGTTGCATCTAAGTGGGCGAAAGTTGTAGCCGGAGCCGGGTCAGTATAGTCATCGGCTGGTACGTAAATCGCTTGAATAGAAGTTACAGAACCTTTGTTCGTAGATGTGATACGCTCTTGTAATTTACCCATTTCAGTAGCAAGTGTTGGTTGGTAACCTACCGCAGAAGGCATACGACCTAATAGGGCAGAAACCTCAGAACCTGCTTGAGTGAATCGGAAGATATTGTCGATAAATAAAAGTACGTCTGCACCTTGCTCATCACGGAAGTATTCCGCCATTGTAAGACCCGTTAGAGCTACACGCATACGTGCGCCAGGTGGCTCATTCATTTGACCGAATACCATTGCCGTTTGCTTAATAACGCCTGAATCACTCATTTCAAAGAATAAGTCGTTCCCTTCACGAGTACGCTCACCTACACCAGCGAATACAGAGATACCTGAGTGCTCTTGTGCAATGTTATTGATTAATTCTTGGATTAATACTGTTTTACCTACGCCGGCACCACCGAATAGACCGATTTTACCACCTTTGATGTATGGTGCTAATAAGTCTACTACTTTGATACCTGTTTCAAGGATTTCAACTGTAGTTGAAAGTTCATCGAAAGTTGGAGCTTCGCGGTGAATTGAATCACGACGAGCATCCACAGGAATCTCTTCACCTAAGTCGATTACTTCTCCTAGTACGTTAAATACGCGACCTAGAGTAGCTTCACCAACTGGTACTGAGATAGCTTTTCCTGAGTCTGTTACTTCTGCTCCACGTTGTAAGCCATCAGTAGATGACATTGCAATTGTACGAACAGAATCATTACCTAAATGAAGTGCAACTTCTAATGTTAGAGTTGTTGCTTCTTCATTCGGACGTGCAATCTTAACAGTTAATGCGTTATAGATTGCTGGTAATTGGCCGTTGTTGAATTTTACGTCAACAACCGGACCCATTACTTGAATAACATGTCCTTTATTCATTACTGTGTACCCTCCTATCGTATTCTTATACGACATTGGGAAGCTTTAGCCTATTCTAAGGCTGCAGCTCCACCAACGATTTCTGTAATTTCTTGTGTAATAGCCGCTTGACGTGCACGGTTGTATTGCAATGAAAGATCTGAAATAAGATCAGAAGCATTATCCGTTGCATTTTTCATAGCCGTCATACGGGAAGCATGTTCACTTGCTTTTCCGTCTAAGATTGCGCCGTATACTAAGCTTTCCGCATATTGTGGAAGAAGTACTTCAAGAATTGCTTCACCAGATGGCTCGAATTCATAAGAAGCATTTGTGCTAGCGGGTGCAATATCAGTTAATGGAAGAAGTTTTTTCTCTGTCACATCGCTTTGAATAGCACTTACGAAGTGATTATAGTACATATAAAGCTCATCATATGTACCATCAATGAACATACCAACAGCATTACGAGCGATTTCTTTAATATCAGCGAATGTAGGTTGGTCTGGTAGAGCAACAACACTGCTGACAACATTATGATCACGTTTTACAAAGTAATCACGAACAACACGACCTACTGCTAAAATCACGTATTCGTCTTTTGATCTATGACGCTCGTTAATTGTACGTTGTACTTGGCGAAGGATACTTGAGTTATAAGCTCCTGCAAGACCACGGTCAGAACCAATGACTAAGTAAGCAGTCTTCTTTACAGGACGAGCTGTTAACATTGCATGCCCACTGTCTTTCGTACCTGCTGCTATTGCGCCAACTACGTCCTGGATTTTTTCCATGTAAGGAACGTAAGCTTTAGCGTTTTGCTCTGCACGACGTAACTTTGAAGAAGAAACCATCTGCATCGCTTTCGTAATTTGCTTCGTACTCTTTGTAGAAGTAATACGACCTTTTATTTCGCGTAAGTTTACCACTGGTATTTCACCACCTTCTGTTTTTTAATCAAGTGACTAGTCGATCTTATTCTGATTTAGCGAATGTTTTTTTGAATGCACTGATTGCTGCTTCATAATCCGCATCAGGAGCAAGCTCTTTAGTAGTACGAACATGATCTAAAACATCTGTGTGGTTTGTATCTAACCAGCTTAAGAATTCAGATTCAAAACGAACGATATCTTGTACTGGAATATCATCTAAATGACCTTTAGTTAATGCATAAAGAATAGCAACTTGTTTTTCTACTTTTAGTGGTTTGTTAAGGTCTTGTTTAAGAACTTCAACCGTACGTTTACCACGCTCAAGTTTAGCAAGTGTAATTTTATCTAAATCTGAACCGAATTGAGCGAATGATTCAAGCTCACGGAATGCTGCTAAGTCAAGACGTAGCGTACCAGCAACTTTTTTCATCGCTTTAATTTGAGCAGATCCACCTACACGTGATACTGAAAGACCGGCGTTAATCGCTGGACGTACACCTGAGTTGAATAAGTCAGATTGTAAGAAAATTTGTCCATCAGTGATGGAGATTACGTTCGTTGGGATGTATGCAGAGATATCCCCAGCTTGTGTCTCAACGAAAGGAAGAGCTGTAATCGAACCATTTTGATATGTTTCATTTAACTTCGCAGCACGTTCAAGTAAGCGGCTGTGTAAGTAGAAAACGTCACCAGGGTAAGCTTCACGACCTGGAGGACGACGTAGAAGAAGTGAAAGTTCACGGTAAGCTGATGCTTGTTTAGAAAGATCATCATACACGATTAATACGTGCTTACCTTGTAACATGAATTCTTCTGCCATAGATACACCAGCTAATGGTGCTAGGAATAATAATGGAGCTGGTTGAGAAGCAGAAGCTGTCACAACGATTGTATAATCTAAAGCACCATTTTTACGAAGCGTTTCTACTACACCACGTACAGTAGATTCTTTTTGACCGATTGCTACATAGATACAAATCATGTTTTGGTCATTTTGGTTAAGAATTGTATCGATAGCAACTGATGTTTTACCAGTTTGACGGTCACCGATGATTAACTCACGTTGACCACGACCGATTGGTACTAATGCGTCAATCGCTTTAATACCAGTTTGTAGTGGTTCGTGTACTGATTTACGAGCCATTACACCGAAAGCTGGGCTTTCGATTGGACGAGATTTTGTAGTGTTGATAGGACCTTGTCCATCCACTGGTTGACCAAGTGGGTTTACAACACGACCAATTAGTTCTTCACCAACTGGTACTTCCATGATACGACCTGTACGACGAACTTCATCGCCTTCTTTGATGTCAGTGTATGGACCTAGGATTACGATACCAACGTTACCTTCTTCTAGGTTTTGAGCCATACCCATAACACCGTTAGAGAACTCTAAAAGCTCTCCAGCCATGGCGTTGTCGAGGCCATGAGCAAGAGCAATACCGTCACCAATACGGATAACTGTACCAACTTCGCTTACTTTAAGTTCAGATTCATAATTCTCAATCTGTTGTTTAATCAGACTGCTGATTTCTTCAGCCTTGATGCCCATGTATGTCACCTCTCACATTTCTAAATTATTAACCGATTAATTCACGTTTTAAGCGCTCAAGTTTGTTCACTACTGAGCTATCATAAATATGATTACCGATTTGAACACGAATTCCACCAAGAAGAGATGGATCAATTTCGTTTGTAATGTTTAATGATTGTTTACCAACAAGTTTCGCAAATGCTGTAGAAATTTTTGCGCTTTCTTCAGCCGAAAGTTCACGAGTAGAGAATACTGTTGCATCTGCAGTACCTTGTGCCTGTGCAGCTAGCTCAGCGTATTCTTTTGCAATTAGCTTAACTTCGTTTACACGCTTTTTCTCAACAAGTAGTTGAATTGTGTGTAAAACTTCTGGCGTTGAACCAGCAAAGATTTCAGCTAGCATTTGTTTTTTACGTTCGATAGAGAACTTAGGAGCATTTAAAAGTGTTAAAAAATCTGGAGATTCTTTTACAACCTTAGTTAGCTCGTTTAAGTCTGCCCCAACTTCAGCAAGAATGTTTTTTTGTTGCGCTAATTCAAATAGCGCTTGAGCATAACGTTTTGCTACAGTTGAATTACTCATTGAGCTTCCCCTGCCTTCGCAATCGTCTCTTCAATAAGAGCACGGTTGTCTGCCTCAGAAATCTCTTTGCTAAGGACTTTAGATGCTGCAAGTACAGATAATGAAACGACTTCATCACGTACAGCTGCAATAGCTTTTTCTTTTTCAGACTCAATTTCACGTAAAGCCGATTCTTTTAAGCGGTTAGCTTCATTGCGTGCTGCAGTAAGAATTTCTTCTTTTTGTAGTTCGCCTTGCTTCTTAGCGCCTTCAACAATCGATTGTGCTTCTGTACGAGCTTCCTTAAGAAGGCTCTTTTGTTCTTCTAAATATTGGTGCGAATCTTTGCGCGCTTTTTCAGCTGCTTCAATTTCACTTGCTACTAATTCTTCACGTTGTTGCATCATGCCCATAAGTGGACCCCAAGCGAACTTTTTAAGTAACGCCATTAACACTAAGAAAATAATTAATGTAGCAGCAATGTCACCACCATTGAATAATTTATCTTCAGCGGCAGCACCTAGTACAAGATAATCTAAAAACACGATTGTTTCACTCCCTTCAAGAGCTTTGTCTTCAACATTATTTAATTACTTGAAAAACTACCTATTTTAAAAAGCTATATTTTCACATAGCTTTTATCTGTTCCAAAATGAAGGGCGAAGTTTCATCTGGAGATTCCTGCTTCGCCACTAGTAAAATTCAGTGTTCAACTGAATTATTTGTTCATTACGATGAATGCTACTACTACTGCGATGATCGGTAGGGCTTCAACTAATGCAACCCCGATGAACATTGTAGTTTGAAGAACGCCACGAGCTTCTGGTTGACGAGCGATACCTTCTACTGTTTTTGATACGATAAGACCGTTACCGATACCTGCACCAAGTGCACCTAAACCGATTGCGATTGCTGCTGCTAATAAACCTAATGAACCTGTCATTTGAAAATTTCCTCCTTGGAATTGTTTGTTTTTGTGGTTTAAGCATAGAATATATGCTTTATATTAATGGTCATCGCTCACTTTATGAGCCATGTAAACCATTGTTAACATTGTGAAGATAAAGGCTTGGATTAAGCCGATGAAAATAGAGAAACCTTGCCATGCCATCATTGGTACAATTGCACCAACAACACCAAGTACTGTTCCAGATGTAGCTAAACCTGCTATTAATGCAAGTAATATCTCACCTGCATAAATGTTACCATAAAGACGAAGACCTAACGTTAATGTGTTGGCAAACTCTTCGATAATCTTTAGTGGGAACATGAATGACATTGGCTTGAAGAATGTACCAACATAATGACCTGTACCCTTCATTTTAACACCATAGTAGTGTGATAATACTAAAATCATTGCTGCAAGCGTCATTGTAACTGTTGGGTCAGCTGTTGGTGATTTCCACCATAGCGTGTGGTCATAGATGATAGAGAATGGAAGACCTAGTAAGTTAGATACTGCGATAAACATAATAAGCGTAATACCTAAAATATGGAATCGTCCACCAGTTTTCCAGTCCATGTTGCTTTTAATAATATTCTTTACGAAATCCATAATCCATTCCATAAAGTTTTGCATACCAGTTGGTTTTAGTTTTAAGCTTCTAGTTGAAATAAACGCAATTAAAAATACAATAACTGCGGCAACTAGTAACATCAACACTGTAGATAGATTAAATGTTATTGATGTAAATCCTAAATCTAAAGTGCGTAACGGAGCTTTGTGATCCATTGTTATTTTTTCACCTCTCTTTCTAATTTAAAGCACATTAGCGGTTCCTTACATGTGATACAATTCTCTCGACAAAGAGAAAAATGTACGGAATCATTAGCCCAATAACCGTGCTAATTAAGTGAAAATAGTTTGGCAACGAGATGGCTATAGCGACTGCCGCCACACCTGATGCAAAGCGAAGCGCAGTACCAAGTGAGCCTATTTTCTTCCCTTCACTAATGGACCTGTCAAACTTCTCCATACGACGAACTAATATCCAAAAATTATACGTACCAAAGAATGCACCGATTGCGATGCCCGCAAATACCGTTTGATAAGGCGTAAAGCCCCAGCCTAGTGCGCAGAGTGCGAGCAAAAAAAATAACGCTCTCTTCTGCATAGCAAAAATGTGATGCAAATCTAGCATTGGTTGTAATCTCCTGAATCATTTTTTCGAGTAATGAAAACGTTTGCTGACCACCATGTGAAATCAGAAAAGAGCAGTGAAAAACACTACTCACAGCGGAATAGTAACGGGAGAGTCATTTCAATTACAGGTGTAAATTCCTAAAAATGCCTTACACCCCTTACTTATTTCGGTAAAAAACCGAAACGCACAAAACGTTGCAAATCGACAGCTTTTATTTTGAACTGTCAATTTAGTAGAAACTTGATATAACAAGTGTTTCAACGCCTATCAGCGAATAGAAACCCTTATCATTCTTACCCTTTGTAAGCATACAATAGGAGATATTTGAAGTCAATTAGTAAAGGAGAAAAACTTCACAGCCACTATACTCTTGTCAAATTGTTGACAAATTTGTGTATGAAAATTCATAGATTCAAAATGAATTTTCGAAATTATGCAAAAAAAAGCTAATTTACGACATGATTTCGCTCGTAAATTAGCTCACCCATTACAATAGGTACAATAGACTCATTTTTAACATTATAAAATAGTACATTAATTGCTTTTATACAAAAAATCCAAGAGAGCTTTTACAATTCGCTCAGAGGCATGCCCATCACCGTAAGGATTTGATGCTTTTGCCATGGTTTCATAGGCATTTGTATCTTCTAATAATTCTTTTGCAAGAGAGTAGATTGTTTCTTCTTCTGTTCCTGCTAGTTTTAAAGTACCCGCCGCAATACCTTCTGGACGCTCTGTAGTATCTCTTAGCACAAGAACTGGCTTCCCTAACGAAGGTGCCTCTTCTTGAATACCGCCAGAATCCGTAAGTATCATATATGAGTTTGCCGCAAAATTATGAAAATCGAATACTTCAAGCGGCTCAATTAAATGTACTCGTTTATGATCCCCTAAAATATCATTGGCAATCTCACGTACAGCTGGGTTCATATGCATCGGATAAACAACTTGTACATCTTCATGCTCTGATAAAATTCTCATAATCGCACGGAACATATGGCGCATTGGTTCACCCAGATTTTCACGACGATGCGCTGTTAATAAAATCATGCGATCCTTACCGATTTTCTCCAATACAGGGTGTGTGTACTGTTCACTTACAGTTGTAGCTAATGCATCAATTGCTGTATTACCTGTTACAAAAATAGTCTCTGATTTTTTATTTTCATCTAATAGATTTTTCTTCGATACTTCAGTTGGTGCAAAATGAAGATCAGCCATGACACCTGTTAATTGGCGATTCATTTCCTCTGGATAAGGTGAGTACTTATTCCAAGTTCGCAGACCAGCTTCCACATGACCAATTGCAATTTGGTTATAGAATGCTGCTAGACCTGCAACAAAAGTAGTTGTTGTATCGCCATGTACTAAAACAATATCTGGCTTAGCCTCTTTCATGACTCGATCCAAACCATGTAATGCATTCGTCGTCACGTCGATTAATGTTTGACGATCCTTCATAATATTTAAATCGTAATCAGGTACGATTTTAAATGTTTCTAAAACTTGATCTAGCATTTGGCGATGTTGAGCTGTTACAGTCACAATCGATTCTATTTGCTCAGGATGTTTTTGTAATTCTAATACAAGTGGAGCCATCTTAATAGCCTCTGGTCTTGTACCGAAAATCGTCATTACTTTCCACTTTTTCGTCAAAACGATTTGCACCGTCCTTTATTTTATTATATGAAAAGTGTTTATCCCCATTGAATTGCGTTTATCTTCATTCAGTAGAAGACTCCCACCTCTATAGGTGGAGAGATGGTTCCTTTTCAGTGGGTATCCAAACACGTACTGAAATAGCGGAACTCAGTCTAAGAACGCCACGTCCTGTGGCAACGACTGAGTGACCAACATCATGTTGGCCCAAAGCCTCCGGCGGATGTCACGGATTTTCAAAGGAATGAATTGTGCAGGCACAATTCAAAATCCGGACTCAATTACGCCAAGGCGAAATTGATATCGCAAACGCCGAACTTCAAGTGGGAATCACCTAAACATACTATGAAACGTCCTTCAATTATTGAAGGACGCTTTCAAATTTTATAAGTTGCCTAAAAAGCAGTCATTCCCATTGTGAAAAACACAAGTGAAATCTACCTTATTTCGTACCGAATAATCGATCTCCTGCATCCCCTAAACCTGGCACAATATAGCCATGGTCATTTAATTTCTCGTCAAGAGCAGCAATATAAATATCCACATCTGAATGTTCTTCTTGAATTGCTTTAACACCCTCTGGCGCAGCGATTAAACACATAAATTTAATATTTTTCGCTCCACGTTTTTTCAGTGAGTTAATAGCCTCCACTGCTGAACCGCCAGTTGCAAGCATTGGATCCACAATGATGAAGTCACGTTCTTCTACATCTGCTGGAAGCTTTGCGTAATATTCAACAGGCTTTAATGTTTCTGGGTCACGATAAAGACCGATATGACCTACTTTTGCCGCTGGAATTAGCTTCAATACACCATCTACCATCCCAATTCCTGCACGTAAAATTGGGACAATCGCAAGTTTTTTCCCAGATAGAACTTTTGTTTTTGCTACAGTGACAGGTGTTTCGATTTCGATTTCTTCCACTGGCATATCACGTGTAATTTCAAATGCCATAAGTGTAGCTACCTCATCAACTAGCTCACGAAATTCTTTTGTTCCTGTATTCTTATCACGAATATAAGTTAACTTATGTTGGATTAGTGGATGATCAAATACATATACTTTGCTCAAAGGGATTCTCTCCTAACCGTTCGGATTTCATTTTTATCTCACCTAGTATAACAGAAAAAAGGAGTCGTCTCAAAAATAAATTTGGGACAACTCCATTTCTAGAATGTTACTTACATATAAGAGCGATTATTCATCTAGTATTTTATCTAATTGCTCAATAGGCATAGGTTTATAATAAAAATATCCTTGTCCCACAGTGCAACCAAGTGCACGTAATATTTCAACCTGCTCCTCGTTTTCAATTCCTTCAGCCACCGAGGTCATCCCTAGATTTAAAGCCAATTGTATAATAGAACGGACAATTGCAAGCGTAGCTGCATCATTAATAGCATTGATGAAGCTTCGATCGATTTTTAATTCTGTAAACGGCAGTCTTTGTAAATAGCTTAGCGATGAAAAACCTGTGCCAAAATCATCTACTGATGTTTTAAACCCATAGCTCTTCAATTCCTGGATGATGGCGAAGGCTGATTGAAAATCGACTAAGCCAATATTTTCTGTCACCTCTAATATGATATAGTTTGGATCAATATCATATTGCTGAACTAAATTTACAATGTCTTGAACAAAGTGAGCATAATAAAAATGATCTGGTGAAATATTTACCGCTACCCTTACTAAATTTTTCCCCATTTTCTTACGTTCGGCTAACCATGAAAGAACCATCTCTAATATTTGAATATCAATTTCTCGCACTTTTCCCGCATTTTCTGCAACAGGAATAAAAACTGCTGGTGACACAAAACCAAGTTTTGGAGAAATCCAGCGAGCAAGTGCTTCAATACTTTGAATTTCTCCAGTACGTAAATCAACCTTTGGCTGTAAGTTTACAGATATCTCCTTGTTTTTTAACGCTTGTGCCAAATGATTTAACACGGTCATTTGCTGTTCAAGGACATCATTTCTTTCTTGGGTAAAAATTTCCATATGGGTACCTGGTTTATTAGCTGCAAAGGATAGTGCATTGTCTGCAAAGCGAATAGCATCTGCAATTTTTATATCATCATTATAAAAAGCAATGCCTGTTTTCAATGTTATATAGATTTGCTTTCCACCGACGATAAAAGGCTGACGAATGATTTCTTTAATACGTTTCTCATAATTTTGAAAAGTAGTTTGAGATGTCACACTTGAAAGAATTAAACTAGTACTTGTGAATCTAGCAATATATTCATAATACTCATCTTTGTCTTCATTTAAACGTTTTGCAATTTGTCTTAACAGCTCATCTCCTGCTTCCCGGCCATATAGCTCAACAATTTGAGGAAATTCACTTGGTTTTAAGATTTTAATATAACCGTTTTGACCACGTTCTTTATCTTTCTCTACTTTATTTAAGAAACTGTGTCGATTTGGTAGCCCAGTAGTTATATCCATATAAGCTAAATCCCATATCATTTTCTGTGTCTTTGCATAAGAATACGCCAGCGCTACCAATGAACCAATTTTACCAAACATGTTTTCAAAAAACTCTTGGTCACTAGGATGAGGCTTTAAAAATATTGCAAACAACCCTATTGATTGCTGTTGTTGATTTCGTATCGGTACAAACCATCCAGCTGTCTTTTTAGAGGCATTGGCAAAGTTTTTATGTTCTAATGGAATATCAATATCATCCAAATTTGTGGCGAAAATAGATTTCCCCTCTTGTATAACTTGGTCGTAAAGATTTTTGCTTTCACAGCGTTCTGACATCCCTTTTACTTTACTATTACCTGTAAAAACTTGTAATTGATTTGATTCTGCTTTAACTAGCACCATACTTACAATATTCGGCATAAAAAATTCATCTAAACCGCTACAAATAATGCTCATCTTTTTATCAAAAGGATTGTCCTTTTCGATTGCTTCATACATAGCTTTTTCAAGGCGCATTAAAAAATCTTCAGTATGGTAATACGTAACGTCCTTCACAAGTAATAGTACATATAATGTTTCATTTTTACTATTTTGAAATGGCAGCGCTTGTATTTCAGCCCAAAAAGGAGGTTTGTCCAAGCAATTATGGTGTAATTTTGCTTGTACCATGACCCCGCTATGTATTTTCTGCTTAATCATTTCAATAGATGCTTGCTGTTCCTCATTTGATAGCAATGAAAAGTAATCATTATCTGCAATTTGTGAATGTGTAGTGTTTGTTAGCGCACAAAAAGAATCGTTACATTCCAATATTTTATGATTATTTTTCACATCAAAAATAACGTAGCTTTCTTTTGAATTATCACCTAATTTACGAATTGTGCTTAACAACATTTCATTTTGTATGTCCATCAATTTATTAACCATCCAACCCCTCCCGTCTCTATCACTTCTTCTTTCTTACATTGTACATAAAAATTCAATAAATTGTCACTTTTATAAAAATTTCTTCTTTATTAGGACAGTATCTGTCCTCGACCCACTATACTATATCTTTTTCTAATCAGTTTATGTAAATTAATTCAAAAATAAGAGGATTTTATTTTTATGTTAGAAAAAAAGATACTTCTTACAGTTTTAGCCTTATTTTACAAATCGAAAGGGCTATGTTTAAAGTGAATTATTCCACTTTAAACACAACCCCGATTAATAATTATGCGTATAAAGGATGTTTGTCAGTTAGAGCTTTAACACGAGCTTTCGCTTCAGCTTTCACAGCTTCATCCTCTGGATTTTTTAGAACTGCTGCAATAATAGCGCCAACTTCTTTCATGTCTTCCTCTTTGAAACCACGTGATGTAACAGCAGGTGTACCAATACGGATACCAGAAGTAACAAATGGAGATTCTGTATCGTAAGGGATTGTATTTTTATTTGTTGTAATCCCAACTTCATCAAGTGCATGCTCTGCTACTTTACCTGTTAAGCCAAGGGATTTCACATTAAGAAGTAATAGATGGTTATCTGTACCGCCAGATACAATTTCAACACCTTCAGCCACTAATACTTCGCCTAATGCTTTGGCATTCGCTTTAATTTGTTTTGCATATTCTTTAAATTCTGGCTGTAAAGCTTCACCGAATGCTACTGCTTTTGCAGCGATAACATGCATTAAAGGACCGCCTTGAATGCCTGGGAATACAGATTTGTTTAGCTTTTGCTCCCATTCTTTCGAGGCAAGGATTAAACCACCACGTGGACCACGTAATGTTTTATGTGTTGTCGATGTCACAAAATCAGCGTATGGCACTGGTGATTGATGTTCTCCAGCAGCTACTAAACCAGCGATATGTGCCATATCAACCATAAAGTATGCTCCTACTTCGTCTGCGATTTCACGGAACTTTGAAAAATCAATTTCACGCGGATAAGCTGATGCACCTGCAACAATTAATTTTGGTTTATGTTCTAAAGCTTTTTGACGTACATCTTCATAATCAATTACTTGAGTATCTTTTGTTACACCATATTCTACGAAATTGTATAGAATACCTGAGAAGTTTACAGGAGATCCGTGTGTTAAGTGACCGCCATGAGAAAGGTTCATACCTAGAACTGTGTCACCTGGCTCTAAAATTGTGTGGTATACTGCCATGTTTGCTTGTGCACCAGAATGTGGCTGCACGTTTGCATATTCTGCGCCAAAGATTTCTTTTACACGGTCACGTGCAATATCCTCTACCACGTCTACATGTTCACAACCACCATAATAACGTTTACCTGGATAACCCTCAGCATATTTATTTGTTAGAACAGATCCCTGTGCTTCCATTACAGCTTCAGAAACAAAGTTCTCTGATGCGATTAACTCAATATTTGCTTGTTGACGTTTTTTTTCTGCAAGGATTCCCTCTAAAACTGCTTTGTCTTGTACTGCTAATTTTTCGAATGCCATGTTTGAAAAGCCTCCTAGTATGATCATTATTTATATTTACCACTATAAAAGAGAGGTAATATTATTTATATACCGCACGTTCTCCGCCAATTAGCTTCGGACGTGTTGTAGCAATTGTTACAACCGCTTCTCCTACCATTCGCACCGATGTACGAACTGGGACAGCTACTGCCTTTAAATGCATACCAATTAATGTTTGACCTATATCAATTCCTGCACTAGCCTGCACTGTTTCCACAACAACTGGATTGTCAAATTGTGTATAGGCATAAGCAGACATTGAGCCACCTGCTGTCCGAACGGGAACCACAGATACTGGTTCATAGCCTAAACGGTCTGCGATTGTTGCTTCCATTGTAATAGCGCGATTAATATGTTCACAGCCTTGGAATGCTAAATGCAGCTGATGTTTCTTTGCAAATGCTTGAAGAGGCTCGAATATCGCCTCTGCAATTTCAAGTGCACCCGCTGTGCCAATTTTCTGACCAATCACTTCAGATGTTGAGCAGCCTACGACAAAAATAGTATTTGGTCGTAAGGTTACCTGCTCTTCAAATTCACTGAGCAACTGAGTCAAATGTGTCCGTACTTGTTGTATAACCACTATGCTCAGCTCCTTTAGATATCTAATTAGAAATCACACATAAACAAGTGTCATGTGTAATAATTAGCTTTCATTATTGTTCAAGTTCACTAATTTTTTCAATACGGCGAGCATGGCGCCCACCCTCAAACTCTGTTTCAAGCCATGTTTGAACAATTTCACGTGCAAGACCAGGACCTATCACACGTTCTCCCATAGCCAAAACATTTGAGTCATTGTGGCAACGTGTTGCCTTTGCGCTAAATACATCATGCACTAAAGCACAACGAATTCCCTTCACTTTATTTGCAGCGATGGACATACCAATACCTGTGCCACAAATTAAAATACCTTTATCAAATTCCCCGCTAGCAACACCTTCTGAGACTGGTTTTGCATAATCAGGATAGTCTACTGAATCCGCAGATTGTGGACCAAAATCTTCGTAGCTAATATTTAGCTCATCTAACAGCTGCATAATCTCACGACGTAAGTTATTGCCTCCGTGATCAGAAGAAATTGCTATTCTCACTGGGTTCCCTCATTTCGAATTTATAGTCAACACTAGTGTACCACTTCTATCACAAGAATAACATGATTTTTCTTGCATTTTTATGCTGATTTCTCTTGAAAGACGAACATTTATTGTAAACTACTTTAAAATTATTCACTTTTAAAGTCATTTTTTCAAAGAAAACTAGAATATTATTCTTCTAAATTCGGATACCAGTCCTTTGTTGTAATATTCTATCTTCTATAGTTTTTTTACCTTTTTAATTACAGTGGACATACTATATTAGTATGTTTCCTATGTATTACTAAAGTTAACAATAAAGAACGGTCCTGTATTCAATGTGAGCACGGCATAATGTAATGCCTCCTTGGTTTGATGTTCACTTCGACACTTTATATTAATCTATCCATTACTTTCGCCATTCTATCCATCACTTTGACAATTCTATCCACTACTTTTGCTGTTCTATCCTTCACTTTCAAGCCATAATAAAAAAAACTGTAGCAAACTCGATACTCACCCGAGTTGAACTACAGTCTAAAATCTCATCTATGCTTGTCTATCAAATTGTTGAATCATTTTATGCAGTTCTTCCGATTGCTTCTTTAAGCCCTGTGCTAATTGCTCCACCTGTTCAATAGCATATGCTTGCTCTTCCGCTGCCCCGCGAACCTCCTGTGCCCCCGCTGACGTTTCTTGCGCAATAGCAGCAACTTCTTGAGATTGACGAGCTGTTGTTTCAATATTGTGCATTTGCTGCTCTATTAGTGAAGATATTTCTACAATAGCTGTGGCCATCCCATGCACACTCGAAGACATCCCCTCTACTGCTGTTGTTGTTTCTGACACACGGGCAGCTTCCTTCGTTGCAAAAGCCACTTGTTGATTCATTTGTTTAACAACAATCTCCACATTTTGCTGCATGGATTGAATTAAACTTGTAATTCCTTGTACCGCTTTGGCGCTTTCATCAGCCAAACCACGAACCTCTTCAGCAACAACAGCAAAGCCTTTACCATGCTCACCAGCACGGGCTGCCTCAATAGAAGCATTTAATGCTAGTAAATTTGTCTGTGCTGCAATATCACCTACTAAACTAATGATACGCTCCACTTGTCCAGCATTATCTTCTAAGGCTTTAATGCTCTCTAATGCTTCATTGTTACCAGTAGCGATTTGTTGAATACTATTAACTAGCGTTTCAATGGCCATTGTCGTATTTGCAAGATTATGTAAAATCTCTTTAGTTTGCGTTGCCGATGCTTCAGCTCTACTATTTACTTCTGTGGCAAGCGCTCGTACATCTTCAATGGCTTCAGCTGTATCCTGTACTGCTATAGCAGAGGCCTCTGCCCCTGTAGAAATGTGCTTTACCGTAGAGGCAATACCTTCTGCTTTTTTCGTAGCAATAGCTGCCTCATCGGATAATTGAATAATCGATTGATTTGTTTGCTGGAAATTATGATCTATACTTTCAACCATTTGTCGTAAGTTTAATACCATTTGCTGGAATGCCTCTGCAACAGAACGAATCTCATCATTTGTTTTCGGCAATTCTACATCTTGCCCTATTTTTCCTTCTGCTACACGTGATGCTGATAATTCTAGCTGCTGTAATGGTTTGATTAAGACTCCACAGAATACCCAAGCCAAAATACCTGACCACACAATACCTAGTAGATAAGTAACAATTTCAAACAGTTTACGATTAATCTCTGGAAAGAAGGTAGGCTGTAAAAATTCGATGAATATAAAGCTAATACTGTAGGTGATTAGTGCAAGAATACCGACAAATAGTGCTAGTTTAAGACGTAATCCAAACTGTTTATTCATAGCGACCCTCAATTCTTTTCAAGTTTTTTTACTAATCGTTCTACCAATTCTTTCAATTCTACAAATGTTGCTTCATATATTTCTTTACTTCCACCATAAGGATCTACAACATTTTCCATACTACCTTCGATTATATATTCTTTAAAAGTAAAAACCTTGTGTTCTGTATTTGGATATTGAGTAATGATTGTATCTTTATGAGTTGTTGTCATTGTTAAAATTAAATCTGCCCATTCTATTTCAGTAATGGAAAGCTGTGTAGCTGAATGTCGATGTATCATATTCGCTTCATTTAATACTTGTTGCGCATGTGCGGACATTTCTGCATAAGGCATCGCAAAAATACCTGCTGATTGAACTTCAACATTAGCAATCTGTTGATGTTTTAAAATAGCCTCTGCCATTGGACTGCGACAAGTATTCCCGGTACAAACAAATAGTATTTTCACACTTATCACCTTCCATTCTATTTTCTTCTATTGTTGAATAGCTAAAATACTCATTATGATAAAAATAATACCTGCAATAATTTGAATCTTACTACCTAAAAATACCTGACTTTTATTAGCAATGACTAAAGACCCGTAAGAGCAAATAAGGGCACTTGCACCTGCACTAACAATAAATAATTTTTCCTCTAAGTTTAGCATACCAAAAGAAACACTTACTGAAAAGGTATCTAGGCTTGCAGTCACAGCTAAAAGTATCGGTGAAATCGTTACTTTTTCATTCTTATGTGAAAACAGAAGTAAATGTATTCCAATCCCAAATAATAAAATACTTGAAATCCATTGTCCCCATTCTAACAGGAAATTAGCTAAATAGCTCCCTAATTCAAAGCCCAATAACGGGAATAGCATATGCAAAGCAGCCGTCCACACTGACAAAAAGAGTTTATGTCGGATATTTGGAATTAAGACATATAGACCAATTACATCAATAGACGTTAAGATACCTGCAAGTATGACCTGCAAGAAAGCACTCCTTCTCTCACTAATATTTTATCATTTTATGCTCGAAAATACAGTATTATCATCATTATTTAATAGATATTTCCTTGTATAAAGATACATTTCTATCTATTCATCTACAAAAAAAATAAGCATGCCAGAAATAATAACTAGCATACTTATTCATTCATTTTTAAGGTGTGTACCATTTCCCACCAGAAGCCTTTTCTAATCGATTCATAATTGCGGCACCCACCCCTTCAGATGAAGTAGTAGTTGCTAATATAATGGTACCAGCTGTTTTATCGCATGCTCTTAATGCATGGTACAATGTAGCACCCATTTCTTCTTTACGATGTGCTGCCCCGATCGAGAAATAGAAATCTGCCTTGATGCCCCTAAAGTTATCAGGGGCAAGCAGTGCAACCTTTTGCCCTTGTTCTTGTAATTGCTGTACAGCCTTCTTCACTTTCTCCACATCACAGTCAATTAATAATACAGGGGCATTCGGAGCATAGTGCGTATACTTCATACCAGGCGCTTTTGGTGTAGATACTAAGTTTTGCTCATTTTTGGTTGGCTGAATAACCGGACCAATCTCAACCTCTAGCATTTCCTTTGTAATTCCACCTGGACGTAAAATAACTGGTGGCTCATGTGTAACATCCAATACTGTGGATTCTAACCCGATTCCTGTAGAACCACCATCTAAAATATAAGGTATGTACCCACCCAAATCATCCTGAACATGAATTGCTTCCGTAGGGCTTGGCTTTCCACTGCGATTAGCGCTAGGTGCAGCGAGTGGTTTTTTTAATTGTTGAAGTAATGAGAGCGCAACTGGATGATCTGGCATACGAATACCCACAGTATCAAGCCCGGCTGTCACACTTTTTGCCAGCATATTTGGCTTTACTTGCATAACAAGTGTCAGTGGCCCAGGCCAGAATAGCTCCATACATGTTTTAGCTACTTCTGGAATATGTTCAATATAAAGCTCAACTTCCTCTTTCGTACCGATGTGGACGATTAATGGATTATCTGAAGGGCGACCTTTTGCTTCAAATATTTTTTTAACTGCCTCGTCATTTGTTGCAACCGCACCCAAACCATATACCGTTTCTGTTGGAAAAGCCACTACCTCCCCTGCATTTAAGATATCCACAGCCTGTGTATAATTTATCTGACTATTCACATTACTGTCCACAACCTTGTAAACGGTTTCCATGATTAAAACCTTCCTTCAATTATTCATTTTCACTGAATTATCCACATATTGTTAATAACTTTATTGAAATTGTGTATAAGTTATCTGAATTTGTGCACAATTTATTCAAAAAAACCTTTTAGCCATTCCCAGATAAAAAATGTAACCTCTTCCTTTTCTTCTTCTGGCTCTTCGTCCTTGTCTGGTTCACAAATTGATGGGAATATGCTACACCACCAGTTATCCCCTCGTGCATTCCCAATCTTCACAACAATTGAATGATACATGTTTTGTGGATAGAGAACAGCATTCTGTCTCTTAGGTGGAAATAAATTATCCCCAAGCTGAACTTGTGTATCAAGCTGTGGATAATTTTTATTTATTTGTGCTTCAATTTCCCTCTTTAATAACTGTATTTGCTCATTATCCACAATTGTAGCAGCAGTTGCTTGCATAAAATATTGTTTTAAATCTTTGACAAGAAGCTCTTTTTCAAGCTGATCCTGTGCCGTATTACTATTTGCAATTACTCTTATACGAAAATCTTGTTCTTGTTGTTGATTCGTATTTTCCTTAGCAAATCCTACTAATGATGGAATATATAAAATACATAGTTGTAAAACAATAGCTATTAATACTAGTCTAGCAAAAGCTAGTAAAATATTCTGTTTAGGTAATCTAATAATCTTGTATTCATTTAACATAAAAATCCCTCCTTGCTCAACATTGTTGGCAAGAAGGAGATACTTTATACATGTATTTCACAAAAAATCATTCGAGGTCTACCATTAATATCTTTTTCTATTGATATTGTAGACTGTGGAAAACTATCTTTAAAGAACTTAGCGACCTGCTCCCCCTGTGTATAACCAATCTCTAGTCCGATAAGTGCAGGTTTATTCATAATGGCTGGTAGTTGTTCAGCCAGCTTTCTATATAAAATAAGTCCCTCTTCCTCCGCAAAAAGGGCACTATGTGGTTCATGCTCTAGCACAATGCTCGACATCTCCTTTGCTTCATCAAAGGCAATATAAGGAGGATTGGATAAAACGACATCGAATCGTTCGCCTATAAGGGGTGCTGTTAAATCACCCAATCTGAAATCAATAGTAGCTGCTAGATTTTCAGCATTTTTTTGTGCAGTTATAAGTGCCTTCTCAGATAAATCAGTAGCTACCACTGAAAGCTCTGGACATTCGAGCTTCATAGAAATAGCAATTGCTCCACTACCTGTTCCAATATCAACTAGCTTTACTGTTTGTTGATTAAAGAGTTTGTCTAAGCGATTAATTGTTCCAAGTACTAACTCCTCTGTTTCAGGTCTAGGAATTAACACTGATTCATCCACAATAAATGAGCGTCCATAAAATTCTTCACTGCCAACACAATACTGCACAGGGCGACCACTCGCATGCTCCTCAATAAGCTTCTTAAATTTCACTTGTTGTTCTATTGTTAGCAAATCCTGAAGATGCAGCATTACTTCTGAGTAACTAGTTCCTATAATATGCTGCATCACAATACGTGCTGCCGTTTCCTCTCGACCATTATCCACTAAAAAAGAAGAAGCCCATGCAAGGGCCTCCATCACATTTTTATAGATCATCATTTAAACGCTCTAACTTGGATGCTTGCTCCTCTAAAATAAGGGCATCAATAATTTCGTCAAGTCTACCTTCGACGATTTGATCTAGCTTTTGAATTGTTAATCCAATACGGTGGTCTGTTACACGGTTTTGTGGATAATTGTAAGTGCGAATACGCTCAGAGCGATCGCCTGAACCTACAGCAGATTTACGTGTGATATCGATTTCCTTTTGTGCTTCTTGCATATACATATCAGCAACACGAGCACGGAGAATCTTCATCGCTTTTTCACGGTTTTTAATTTGAGAACGCTCATCCTGCATCGATACTACAACACCTGTTGGTAAATGGGTCATACGAACTGCAGACATCGTTGTATTAACGGATTGACCACCTGCACCAGAGGATGCGAATGTATCTACGCGAATATCTTTTTCATGAATTTCAACGTCTACTTCTTCTACCTCAGGTAAACATGCTACTGTTGCCGTTGATGTATGGATACGGCCCTGTGATTCTGTAGCAGGGACACGTTGTACACGGTGGGCTCCATTTTCAAATTTGAATTTGGAATAAGCACCTTGTCCATTAATCATAAAGATCACTTCTTTATAACCACCCATAGGGTTTGGAGTAGCCTCCATAATATCAATTTTCCAGCTTTGTGTCTCCGCATAGCGAGAATACATACGGAATAAATCTCCCGCAAAAATATTCGCCTCATCCCCACCTGCTGCACCACGAATTTCCATAATAACGTTTTTATTATCGTTCGGGTCTTTTGGAATTAGTAAGATACGTAAACGTTCTTCAAGTTCTTCCTGCTGTGCTTTTAATAGATTAAATTCCTCTTTCACCATTTCATGCATATCAGGATCTTTTTCGCTATCTAGCATTTCACGCGCATCAGTTATTTGCTCTTTTACATTTTTATATTCTCGATAAGTATCTACAGTTTCCTGGATATCTGATTGCTCTTTGGAAAATTCACGTAATTTTTTATTATCATTCACAATATCAGGATCACTTAAAAGCTCTGTTAGCCTTTCATAACGATCCTCTACTGCCTGTAATCGATCAAACATGGATTTCACCTCTATTTAGTTTTTTAGAAGTTTCTTCTTTTCTCTTGTCAAAAAGAAACTTAATACATTTTAGCTTAATGAACATACTTTATCTTGATTCAGCAAATTTATACTGTGCGAAAGCGTAGCGACAGCAGCAAATGTTTTGTACCGATAGCAAAGCGTCAGGTACAGAATACTTCCGCCCCTATAAATGGCTGTGATTTTTTCCCTATTCAGCGAACGTACAAACCTCGACTAAA
This sequence comes from Lysinibacillus sp. FW301-JW8, assembly GCF_058788755.1. Taxonomy (NCBI): domain Bacteria; kingdom Bacillati; phylum Bacillota; class Bacilli; order Caryophanales; family Bacillaceae; genus Lysinibacillus; species Lysinibacillus sp. FW301-JW8. Next base: position 17,601 of record NZ_JBYTBB010000014.1, on the reverse strand, counting down.
TCAAAATAAAGCTCCCAGATAGTCGCTCAAAAAATTCAGACTCAAATTGCTGGGGCACAATTGATTTCCACTACTTAGTATAAGGAAATTTTCGCATGTATGCTACTTTTTCTTAGCTCTCAGCTTGGGTGTGTTATAGTGGTGGATGCGCGTGACATTTTCGGCAAACTGGATAGTAGGAATCATTACCACCAATTTGAATTTGATCACCTGTATACACAGGCTTTCCACTTTCATCAACACGTAAATTCATCGTTGCTTTTTTATGGCAGAACCAGCAAATGGTTTTCATTTCTTCAATTTTATCTGCATATGTAAGCATGTACTGACTGCCTTCAAATAACTCATTTTGAAAATCATTTTTCAAACCAAAGCCCATAACAGGAATGTCTAATTCATCCACAATATTTGCTAACTGTAAAACATGTGCCTTTTTTAAAAATTGTACTTCATCAACAAGTACACAGTATGGTTTTACTGCATTTTTTTCCACGAGCTCAAATATGTTTGTATCATCATAAACAGGTATAGCTTCTTGACGTAAGCCTACTCTACTTGAAACAAAACCCACTTCATCTCGTGTATCTAAGCCTGATGTAAATATCATGACAGGTTTTTGTTGTTCTTCATAGTTATGCGCAACTTTCAAAATTTCGATGGACTTTCCACTATTCATTGCGCCATGCTTAAAATATAGCTGTGCCATGTTGTCTTCTCCCTTTCTTCTAGTCGATCCAGATTCTTGAAAAGACTTGCATCAACGTGTTCATTCATATACTGAAAAAAATACCTGCCAAGCACATGCTTGGCAGGTATTAAACTAACATTAGTTTTTAAGACCGTATTTTTTGTTGAAACGATCCACGCGACCATCAGCAGACGCGAATTTTTGACGGCCAGTATAGAATGGGTGACATTCGTTGCAGAACTCGACAACGATGTTTTCTTTTACTGAACCAGTTTTGAAAGTATTCCCACAAGAGCAAGTTACTGTTGCTTCTTTGTAGTCTGGATGAATTCCTTGTTTCATATTCGTTTTCTCCTCTCGCCCTGAACCATCTGGAACAGAGTATTATCGAACTGTACCTTACATAGCCCGAATATGTCGGCTAAATATGTACACGTTGCATACTTTTGAAGTATAGCATATCCTTAAAAAATATTTCAAGCAAAAAAATTTATCTTATATAATTATCCTTGTACTTCACGATAATCATTATCCACCAAACCTATTTTTTTATTACGTTCTTTAAAGCGAATATTGTGAGATGAAACATACGCGACTTTTGGTGCATCTGGGTCTAAATACAGCTTTGCACTATTTAACGCTAATATACCATCCGTAAATGCACCTGCTATATATCGAACCTTACTAGGATGATCTACAAAATCGCCTGCTCCATAAATTCCTTCAATGTTCGTTTCACGTTTTTCATTGACAATCGCAACGCCATCCTCAATGCTTAATCCCCATTTTTCTAGTGCACCGTAGTCACATTTTAAGCCATGATTCACAATGATTGAATCTAATTCGATACGTTCAATTTCGCCAGTTTCTTTATTTTCTATCGAAACAGATTGAATTAATTCACCATCTCCATGTAGCTGAACTACTTCATATGGTGTTTTTAAACATACTGAGGATTCACGCATTTTTAAGACACTTTTTTCGTGTCCACCAAATTCATCACGTCGATGAACAACAGTTACACTGGCAGCAATTGGCTCTAACTCATTTGCCCAATCCACGGCAGAATTACCACCACCAGAAATTAAAACATGTTTATTGCGGAATATCTCTAGTTCCTGCACAGTATAATGCAAATTCGTTACTTCATATTTATCAGCACCCTCTATTTCAAGCTTTTGCATGGAAAGAACACCGTATCCAACTGCTAAAATAACTGTTTTCGAATAATGCTTTTCACCTGTTGATGACGTCAAAATGAATGTACCATCATTTTGTCTTTCTAAATGCTCAACTTTCTGATTGAACACAATGGTTGGATCAAATGTTTTCGCCTGTTCTATTAAATGCTCAATTAGCTGGCCACCTAAAATTGGCGGTACGCCACCGACATCCCATATCATTTTCTCAGGATAGATTAACATACGGCCCCCAAGCTGAGAGCTATATTCAATAATCTTCGTCTTTAAATCCCGCATTCCACTATAAAAAGCCGTATAGAGCCCTGCCGGACCACCACCAACAATCGTCACATCATACAGTTCTTCCTTCATTTCTCTATAATCCTCCATTCCAATTTACTCTTATTTTTATCTAGTTAACTAGCTTCTATATATTTACTGTTTTAATCGAGCTAATAAGTATAAGAAGTATGGTGCTCCTAAAACAGCAACAACTATCCCTGCTGGTATTTCAGAAGGTTCAAGTAAGGATCGGCCAATCGTATCTGCCATTAGTACAAGTAAACCGCCAACTAATGCTGAGGCAGGAAGTAAAATTTGATATTTTGCCCCTACAAGTTGTCTTGCTAAATGTGGCGCAATTAACCCAACAAAGCCAATTCCTCCGCTGACTGAAACACTTGCTCCTGCTAAACCGACAGATGCCGCTAATAGCCAGCGACGTTCCTTTTCAATCGAAGCACCTAAACCAACAGCGGTTAATTCACCTAAATTCAAGACATTTAATACACGTGACTTTGTATAAACAAAAGGAAGCAATACAACGAGCCAAGGCAATAATGATAAAACAAACTTCCAATTCGAGCCCCAAATACTACCTGCAAGCCAAGTTGCCACAAATTGATAATTTTCAGGTGAAAGGCGAAGCGTCAGTACAATCATTGCTGAACTAATACCTGCTGCTACAGCAATCCCTGTAAGAAGTAAGCGCATCGGTGTGATTCCTTCATGACGTTTATAAGAAAGTGCATAGATAAGAATTGCCGTCATACCTGATCCAACAAAGGCTAATACTGGAAGCAGGAAAACGGGGGCTGCTGCCGTTGCCGGAAAGAAGGAAATAAATAACATTACAGCAAGTCCGGCACCAGCATTGATACCAAGAATACCAGGGTCTGCCAAAGCATTCCTTGAAATTCCTTGTAAGATAGCTCCTGAGATCGCTAACCCCATTCCCACTAACACAGCAATGACAATACGTGGAAGTCTAAATTCAAATAAAATAAGCTGCTGCTGTGCATCACCCTGACCAAATAGAGTACGTAGAACCTCCATAGGTGTTAGTTTAATGACCCCTGTATTCATACTGATAATAAAAGTAATAATAATTAATATAGTTAAGATGCTTAAAACGAAAAGATTTTTTTTCCTTGTCTTTTGTTGACTAGCGGTTAAATAACTATTATGATTCAAAGTTCTTTTCCTCCTTTACGTGCTAAGTATAGGAAGAACGGTACACCAATAAAGGCAATTAATGCTCCAATAGGCGACTCATATGGAGGATTGATGATACGGGCAATAAAATCAGCCAGCACAACAAGTAGTGCACCATATACTACTGAACAGGAAATAATCCAACGATAATCATGTCCTACTATGTATCTTGTTAAATGCGGAACAATTAATCCTACAAAGCCAACTGCACCGACAACAGAAACAGCCGCACCCGCTAAAACAAGCACGATAATCATACCCCATACTTTAATGACTCCTGTACGCTGTCCCAAGCCAATTGCAATTTCCTCTCCTAAACTTAATAACGTAATTGAACGTGACAGAATAAGTGCACCAATCATAGCTACAAGTATCCAGGGACCCATGATTTGCAGATGACTCCACTTAGTCCCTGAAACACCACCTGCATACCAAAAGGCTAAATCTTGTCCAATACGAAAATAAAGCGCAATTCCTTCTCCTAATGCTCCTAAGAGTGCACTTACTGCTGCCCCTGCAAGTACTAGTCTCATTGGTGTTAAGCCACCTTTTGCAATGGAACCGACTCCATAAACAATAGCTACCCCTAATCCGGCACCTAAAAATGACCACATAATGATATACATATATGATAAGCCTGGAAAAAATGCAAAGCAGACTGCAAGCATAAATGCTGCACCAGCGTTTAATCCTAACAAGCCTGAATCTGCTAATGGATTGCGTGTCATTCCTTGCATAATAGCCCCAGAAACTGCAAAACATGCACCTACTAATGCAGCCCCTAATACTCGTGGCAAACGTATTTCATGAATAATTTGATGTTCAGTTAAATCAGATGAAAAATTAAAAACTGCCTTCCATACAGTACTTAGCGAAATATCTGCCGCTCCAAAAGATATTGATAAAGCTATTGCAAATACTAGTCCCACAAGACCTAAAACAAGCGCCACTACAGCACGTATTGGATGAGAACGTTTTTGCAGCGCCTCTAATTTTTCGAGTCCTTCTACTCCTTCAGCTGACGTAGCCATGTGTTTCCTCCTTAAAGATCAATTACGCCCCAGCGTAATTGCGTCCGGATTTTTTCGAGCTCACTCGAAAAGCTCCTCTTCAAAATCCGTTGACATCCGCCTGGGGCTTTATCTTGATTCAGCAGGGTTTGTACGCCCGCTAAATAGAAAAAAACAAAACCGCATTCATCTCGCCACCTATAGAGGTGGGAGTATTCTGCTGAATCAAGATAAATCCTACTATTCCTTCCTGCTGGAATTCTAAAAACTGAATACTACTCATCTCTTCCATATAGTTGGTAAGACAGACAAATAGGATTTTCACTAAAAGGACAAGTAGCCATTTCTGCATCAATACTAAATACTTTTTGTAGATTTTCTTTAGTCATGACTTCATCAGGACTTCCATTTACAATTAATTGTCCATTTCTCATCGCTATCATAAAATGAGAAAAACGGGATGCATGGTTTAAATCATGTAATACCATCACAATTGTACGTCCCTCTTCTCTATTCAGCTTTTGTAATAGCAGCAGAATATCTAGTTGATGTGCTAAATCTAAATAAGTAGTTGGCTCATCCAATACAAGGATATCAGTCCCTTGTGCCAATGCCATGGCAATCCAAACACGTTGACGCTGTCCTCCAGACAAGGCTTCAATTGGACGATCACTAAATTCACGTAAACCAGTAACATCTATTGCCCAATGAATATATTCATAATCCTCTTTGCGTAGAGTGCCAAAACCTGTTTGATGTGGGAAACGACCATAGGATACTAATTCAAAAACAGTTAAACCTCCTGGTGCTGTTGCAGTTTGAGGCAAAATTGCCATCCTTTTCGCAACTTCCTTAGTTTTTAACTGATGAATTGCCTTCCCGTCCAAATAAACTGCGCCGTTTTGTGTTCTGAGCATACGTGCTACAGCCTTTAATAAAGTAGATTTCCCACATCCATTTGGACCTATAATTGTTGAAATTTGCCCTTTTGGAATTTCTACACTTAAATCATCTACAATTAAAGTAGAAGAATAACCAATAGCAACGTGTTCTATTTCAAGGACTGCCATATCAAATTTCTCTCCTTTAAGTTTTAAGGTTTTAAATTCTAAACATACTGTTTTTTCATGATTAAACATAAATATTGAAGAAATGATAGATAAGTCATTTCTTCAATATGAATCTTATATTTGTAAACCGAATTGTGCTGTATACAGTCCATAGTATGCTTTTTTGCTATTCATCAATTCATCGTGTGTACCTTCTTCAATAATGCCCTTCTTCGACACAACGACGATACGATCGGCATCCTTAATGGTTGCTAAACGATGGGCAATCACTAGGGTTGTACGCCCAACTGATAGCTCGTTTAATGCTTGTTGAATCGCTTGCTCTGTTTCTGTATCTAAGGCTGATGTTGCCTCGTCCAAAATCAATATTTTAGGATTTTTTAGGAAGATCCGGGCAATTGATAATCTTTGCTTCTGTCCACCAGATAATTTCACACCGCGCTCACCTATCAATGTATCCATTCCTTCTGGTAAGGCTTTGATAACATCTTCTAGTTGTGCTCGTCGTGCTGCATACCATATGTCTTCTTCACTTGCATTTAAATCACCATAAGCAATGTTCTCGCTTATTGTGCCATCAAATAAAAATACATCCTGCTGTACAATCCCAATGTGAGAGCGTAGTGAGTGAAGCTTGAAATCTCTTATATCTGTTCCATCAACTTTAATAGACCCTTCACTCACCTCGTAAAAACGTGGTAGCAGACTACAGATTGTTGATTTGCCAGCGCCTGATGGACCAACAAGTGCAACCGTTTCACCAGGATGAACCTTTAAATTAATTTGGTTTAAAGCTCTCTTGTCCTCTGTATAGCCAAAAGATACATTGTTAAATGTAATTTCTCCTTCAATGTCCTTAATTGCCTTCGCTTGTGGACGATCAGCAATTTCCGGATCTGTTTCAAGAAAATCAATATATCGCTTAAAGCCTGCCATGCCTTTAGGATAGCTTTCAATAAACATATTAATTTTATTAATAGGGCCTAAAAGAATACCAGATAACAATATGAATGCTATAAATTCACCATTTGTTAAATTGCCATTTAACACAAAATACGCGCCTATGAACAAAGTGAATAATGATAAAACCTTTGTTAAAATTCCTGAGATTGCTTCATTCCAGGCCATTACTTTATAAGAAAATAACTTCGTCATACGGAATCTTTCATTATTCACCTTAAAGCGATTAATTTCATGCTCTTCATTTGTGAAGGCTTGTACAACACGAATGCCACTAACATTATTTTCAACACGTGCATTAAAATCAGCAATATCTCCAAACATTTGACGAAATGCCTTTGACATAAGCTTTCCAAAAACAATAGTTAAGATTAAAATAATTGGCACAAGCAAGAATATAAGAATAGTAAAGGTCGGATCTATATAAAACATAACGCCAAACGTCCCAATTATTGTCATAATAGCAATGAATATATCTTCTGGTCCGTGATGGGCTAGCTCCCCGATATCCATTAAATCATTTGTTAGTCGTGAAACGAGATGCCCTGTTTTATTGTTATCAAAATATCGGAATGACAGCTTCTGTACATGACTGAAAGCTTCCCTTCGCATATCCGTTTCAATATTAATGCCTAGCATATGTCCCCAATAAGAAACAATAAAATGCAGAATAGAATTTAAAATATAGAGCCCAAACAGCAAAGAACTTGCCATAATAATCCACTTTAATTCTCCATCAGGAAGAATATCATCGATTACCTTGTTTAGCACTATTGGAAAGGCTAACTCTATGAGTGCTACCAAAATTGCGCAGGAAAAATCTAGTATAAATAATCCCTTGTATGGTTTGTAATAAGAAAAGAAACGTTGTAATAACATGGATGCATCCTCCTATTTTTAATGTCCGCAAGCTACCAAAGGATCATTAAGTAAAGATAATTGTAACTCAAACGATAATGATTATCAATTTCATTTATAATAAAATCTAGTAAATAAGCTACCTGATTAAAACAGGTAGCCCACCTCCCTAATTTTTTGTCATCAAATTATTCCGCATAAATGGTATATAAAATTTCTAACTATCAGTAGAACCCCAATAATTATTTTGCTAGTGTAAACTTCATAATTTTGTCAGCTATATCTTCAGCTTGATGTAATCCAGAAAGTGGATCAGAGGCAAAATAATATTCTGATGCTAACTGAATTGTTTGCCTATTCTTTACAACATCTAGATCGGTCCAAGTTGATGGAAACTTTCCTTCTTTATTGAAGAAATTTATCACAAAAACATAATCCCCAACATAGTCTCCCACAACTTCATAGGAGATTTCATAACGTCCACGACTAGGGTCTTTAGTATCGAAAAGATTTTGTACCTTTTCCTGAGGTTTTACTCCAAGAATTTGATATAATGCCCTTCCGCCAGACACACTTTTATTTCCCACAACTGTGGCTTTCTTTGCGAATAAATCAAATATAGTAAACGTGGATTCTTCTGATACAACAGCATTTATTTTTTCTTGTGCCTTAGTTATCCGATTCTCGAAATTTTTGATAAAGGCATCTGCTTCTTGCTGTCTTCCTAAATATTCACCCATTGCCTTAATTTCATCAGCAGCCGTTTTATGGGCTGTCTCAGAAAATACTATAGTTGGTGCAATTTTTTCATACTTTCCTACATCTTCTGAATTCCACGTAACGATTAAATCAGGCTTTATTTCAACTATCTTTTCAATCGAAACATTACCATCTGTTCCAATATTTAAAATATCTTCATCTTTGTAATATGGTTTCAAAAATGCTGCAAAATCTAAATTTGCTGTTACAGCTCCTACTGGCACAACATCTAACGCTAGAATTTGACCAAGGTACCAGTCTGTAACAATACGTTCAGCCTTCACTGGTATGACTACCTCACGCCCACTATCATCTATGACTGTTCTTGTCATCGCTTTTTTTATTGAAAGTCTGCTGGTCTGGTGTATACTATCCTTCTCACCACATGCCGAAAATAAAACGAATAATTTAAGCAAAAATGGCAGCTTTAGTTGTTGGATTCTATTTGTTATCATTACTTCATTTTTGAACCGATTTGCTTGCGCTAGCTGATTCTCATTGTATTGAAAACTGTTCTCAATTGTAATGGTGATTTCGGACATATTGGATGGATAATTCAGCCTATAATTACTTGGAGCCATGTTTGTCACCTTTTTAAAAGCTCGACTAAAATAATATTCATCCTCAAATCCTAATGAAATAGCGATTTCTTTAATACTAAATTGATTGGTAAGAAGATACTTTTTTGCTTGCTCTATTCTCAATTGCTGTAAATAAACTTGAGGACCAACTTCAAAACGGGCCTTAAAAATTCGTAATAAATGCCGTGTACTAATGTTAAGTAAATCAGCTAGCTTTTGAATTGATAATGGTTCATTAATATGTTGCTCAATATATAGACGAGCTGCTTCCGCTTTATCAATTTCGTGTGGCTTCCCATATCCCTCAACAAGCTCTTGAAAAACACGATAAATGAGCCCATAAAAGGAAGCCTTTACTGATAGATGCTCTTGAATAGAACCCGACTGCCATTTGATATACATATCTTGCAGTACAGTATGAATAGCGATAGGATTTGCTGGTACACAGGTAAGAATCGTTTGGAATGGTTGGTATTTCATCTGTAAATGCTGCATAAATGTATCTGAGTAAACTATATCCCCTCTATAGTAGATGAGATAATAACTCAATTTATCTGCCGTGATATGTAGGGATTGGGATTTTCCTATATGAAAAATAGTAAAGCTCTGTACAAAATAAGGTTGATCATCAATCAAAATTTCTGCAGCACCCTCAGTAATTATTAATAATGTGCTATATTTCAATACTTTTGTTGTTCGTACAGAAGTATTCTGTACATAATCAATTTGCTTTAGCTTGATATATGCATTTTGCCATAGAAGCATATAGGCCTCATAATTCATATCTTTCTCCTCAAATTTAGAATTATATGCTATCATTATATTGATAACGATTATCAATTTCAATACATATATCATATATAAAAAATACACATTTCTTATTATTTGTTTGCAAAAAAAAAATCACCATCAACTATTTCTAGTTAATGATGATTTGTATAACTAACAATCTATGAAGGATGACCAACAGGTTGCAGTTTCTCTTTATAGTAACCCTTTACCTTTAGTAGCCTTTTTCATATCTTCATTTAATTTTTCAAAGAATTCTTCATTTGATTTGGTTGTTCGTAATTTCTTTAAGAAGCGCTCTGCAAAATCAGGAGCGTCTGAGAATGTTTTACGAATTGCCCATAGCTTTTCAAGCTGTTCAGGCGCAAGAAGAAGCTCTTCTTTTCGAGTACCTGAACGACGTATATCCAGCGCAGGGAAAATTCGTCGCTCTGCTAATTGACGATCTAGATGAAGCTCTAAATTACCTGTCCCTTTAAATTCCTCGTAGATTACCTCATCCATTCGAGATCCAGTATCTACTAAAGCTGTTGCTAAAATTGTTAAGCTACCGCCTTCTTCAATGTTACGTGCAGAACCAAAGAAGCGTTTTGGTCTATGGAAGGCAGCAGGATCAATTCCCCCTGATAATGTTCGACCACTTGGCGGAATGACTAAGTTATAAGCTCGTGCTAAACGAGTAATGGAGTCCATTAAAATAATAACATCACGCTTATGTTCAACTAAACGACGTGCTCGTTCTAATACTATTTCAGCAACTTTCACATGATTTTCAGGAACCTCATCAAAAGTAGAGCTTACGACATCTGCATTCACAGAACGTTCAATATCTGTAACTTCCTCAGGACGCTCATCGATAAGTAAAACAATTAACTCAGCTTCTGGATAATTGGTTGTAATGGCATTGGCTATTTCTTTTAATAATGATGTTTTCCCTGCTTTTGGTGGTGCGACGATTAATCCACGCTGACCAAAGCCTACAGGTGCCACTAAATCCATAATACGCGTCGATAAATTACGTTGTGTTGTCTCAAGTTTAATTTGTCGATCGGGATATAATGGTGTGAGTGCAGGGAAATGCACACGTTCTTTTGCTACTTCAGGATCTTCACCATTCACCGCATCCACTTGTAATAGCCCGTAATAGCGTTCATTTTCTTTTGGAGGACGTACCTTACCCGACACCTTGTCCCCATTACGTAGGTCAAAGCGACGAATTTGTGATGCCGAAATATAAATATCCTCTTTACTTGGAGAGTAATTAATTGGTCGAAGGAAGCCAAAGCCTTCTTGCGAAACAATTTCAAGTACGCCTTCCATAAAGAAGTAGCCCTCTTGCTCTGAACGCGTTTTCAAAATAGCAAATATTAATTCTTTTTTCGTTAGCTTGCTATAATATGAAATTTTGTATTGGCGTGCAAGGGCGTAAAGCTCTTTTAACGTCATGTTTTCTAATTGAGCGATTGTCAATGCAGACATATGCACAACTCCAGTCTTTTTCAAAATATAATACTTTAATGGGGTTATCATGGAAGTTATTTTTACGAAAGGCTTTGTTATAAAGTTAAATTTTCCATAGCTATCAGCGTTCTTTTACTAAAATCAAAACTACGGATATTACTTCAAGTGCAAGACACTGAAGTATAACATAGCCTTATGAAACTAAGGGATGGTTTAAATTTAGAAGAAGGTACCTAGCGCAAAAGATGCACTAGGTATATTTTAGAAGATAATTTTATTTATAGCTAGGTTTTTTATCAAGTGCGTGACGACCTTCTACAAAACGCACAGTTCCTGATTTAGCTCGCATAACAACTGAATGCGTTAAAGCATAGGCTCCTTTATACTGAACACCCTTTAACAGCTCACAATCTGTTACTGCTGTTGCCGCAAAAATAGCATCGTCACCTTTAACTAGGTCATCTAAGTATAGCACTTTATCTACGTCAACACCCATATGTTTGCAACGCTCTAACTGTTCTTCGTCTTCTGGTACTAGCTTCGCTTGGAAGTCTCCACCTAGACATTTTAATGCAACAGCTGCAATAACACCCTCAGGGGCACCGCCTGTACCAAACATGATATCAATACCTGTCTCATCAAAAGCAGTATTAATTGCAGCCCCTACATCACCATCTTGAATAAATTTAATACGTGCACCCGCTTCTCGAATCTCGTCTACTATTGCTTGGTGGCGAGGTCGATCTAAAAGAGTAGCAACCACGTCTGAAATATCTTTATTTTTAGCTTTAGCTACTTGTAATAAATTATAAGTAACAGAAGCGTTAATATCAACTTTACCAGCTGATTCTGGTCCTACGGCAATTTTCTCCATATACATATCAGGTGCATTTAACAAATTACCTTTATCAGCAATGGCTAGTACTGTCATAGCACCATTTGTACCTTTAGCCACAATATTTGTACCTTCTAATGGATCAACCGCAATATCTACTTGAGGACCTCCATTACGTAAGCCAAGTTCCTCACCAATATAAAGCATTGGCGCTTCGTCCATTTCGCCTTCGCCTATTACTACTGTAGCATGCATTGGAATTGTATCGAACATGGCGCGCATCGCAGTCGTTGCTGCATCATCTGCCTCAATTTTCAAACCGCGACCCATCCATTTCCCGGATGCTATTGCTGCTGCCTCTGTTACTCGCACTACTTCCATCGATAAACTACGTTCCATGATTGTTTTGCCTCCCGTTATCGGCATAAATCTTTCGCCGAAACATTCAAATTATCTCTATTGTAACATATTTGGTTTAAAACTTTTAGCTCTCATTATTCCTTTGCCTCTGCTACACGTGCTACGATTGTTTCACGTCGAATATCAGCGCCTAAATCACGTAATTTTTCAATAAGTGAGCTATAACCACGTTCAATATGATAGATCTCTTGAATTTCTGTTTCACCTTCAGCTAAAAGACCCGCTAATACGAGCGCAGCACCTGCACGAAGATCTGTGGCAGTTACAGTTGAGCCATGTAATCTACTAGGACCTGTGATAATAGCTGTATTGCCCTCTACACGGGCATTGGCATTCATACGACGAAGTTCATCAATATGCTTAAATCGAGCTGTATAGATTGTATCTGTTACCTTTGAGGAGCCGAATGTCTGAGACATTAAAACAGCAAGTGGCTGCTGAATATCTGTTGGAAATCCGGGATACACTAATGTTTTTACATCAACTGCATGTAACGTATTGAGGTCAGTTTTAGGAACAAAGATACTTTCCTCTCCAATGTCAATCTTGACACCCATTTCACGTAGCTTGGCAATGATTGCCTCTAAATGCAATGGAATCACGTTGTCGATAGTAATGCCCTCACCAACAGCCGCGGCCATAATCATAAAAGTAGCCGCTTCAATTCGATCTGGAATAATTGTATGTTCCGTACCATGAAGCTCCTCAACACCATCAATCCGAATAACACTTGTACCTGCACCTTTAATATTGGCACCCATATTCGTTAGCAGTGTCGCCACATCAATTATCTCAGGTTCTTTAGCTGCATTTTCAATAACTGTACGCCCTTTTGCAAGGACAGCAGCCAACATAATATTTATCGTTGCACCTACACTTGCAACATCTAGATATATTTTTGCACCAACTAATTCATCTGCACGTAAATAGATAGCTCCATGCTCATTTGTAATCCTTGCTCCTAATGCCTCAAAGCCTTTTATATGTTGGTCTATTGGGCGTGGTCCTAAGAAGCAACCACCAGGTAAACCAATGACAGCTTTTTTAAAGCGTCCAAGCATAGCTCCCATCAGGTAATAAGAAGCACGAAGCTTTTTTACATTGCCATTTGGTAATGGAAGGGCAATCATATCAGTTGGATCAATGGTCATTTTACCATCCTCAAATGTAACTTCCCCACCAATTTCCTCTAATAAAGCCTTCAATGTCCATGCATCTGAAATTTCTGGTATCCCTCCAATTGTCACTGGAGAGTTCGCCAAAATTGATGCTGGAATTAAGGCGACTGCACTATTTTTTGCACCACTAACTTTAATTGTACCCTTTAGACGATTTTCGCCTGTAATTTTATAAACATCCATTTTGCGTTCTCCCTCATGATTGGAAAGTAATTTTTGCGATTGGCTCACTCTATAATCTTATTATTCGCCTTTTCTCTTATTCCAATCCGCTAAAAATCCTTCAATTCCTTTTTCCGTTAATGGATGGTGAAAAAGTTGCTTTAATACTTTATAAGGAGTAGTGGAAATATGTGCACCTGCAAGTGCTGCTGCTGTGACATGCTGAGGATGACGAACAGATGCAGCAATGATTTGCGTTTCGATATTATGAATAGTGAAAATATCAGCAATTGTTTCGATTAGTTCTACACCATTTTGTCCAATATCATCAAGGCGGCCAATGAATGGTGATACATATGTAGCACCTGCGCGAGCAGCCATTAATGCTTGATTTGCACTAAAAATTAATGTTACGTTCGTTTTAATACCTTTGTCAGCAAAATAGCGACATGCTTCTAATCCAGCAGGTGTCATCGGAAGCTTAACTGTAATATTTGGGGCAATAGCAGCCAATTCTAAGCCTTCTTTGATCATACCTTCTGCATCTAGCGCAATGACCTCCCCACTTACCGAGCCATCTACAAGCTCTGCAATTTCACGAAGTCGATCATGGAAAGAAACATTCTCTTCTTTAGCCACTAATGATGGATTTGTTGTAACTCCAGATAAAATCCCCCATGCATGTGCTTCTTTAATCTCTTCAAAGTTTGCTGTATCGATGAAAAATTTCATAATTATTTCCTCCTGATCACTGTTTAGGCTCGACATCAAAATGTAGTGATTTCTATAGTGTCTATTGTCATCGCGAGCCATATAATTGAATTTTTACCAAAAAACCATGATTTCAAAAACAAGAGAAGGTCGATAGTTGCATCAACACTTCTCTTATATTATGTGTATTTATCTATGTTTTTGTAACATATTAGATGCAAAAATTATGCTTTTTGTGCACTGCCAAATTCACGAATTTTCCCAATAACAGTTGCTTTAATCGCTTCACGAGCTGGCCCAAGGAATTTACGAGGGTCATAAACAACTTTATCGTTATCAAGAATTTCGCGGATTACTTTTGTTGCAGAAATTTGATTTTCAGTATTGACGTTAATTTTTGCTGTACCTAATGAAATGGAGCGTTGAATATCTTTTGTAGGGATACCTGTACCACCATGTAAAACTAATGGAAGATCAGCTAGCTTAGAGATTTCCTCCATTTCCTTGAAGCCTAAGTTTGGTTCACCTTTGTAAGGACCATGTACTGAACCAAGTGCTGGTGCTAGACAATCGATATCTGTTAACTCAACCATTTTACGGCATTCCTCTGGATCAGCATACATGATTCCGCCGATGACACCATCCTCATCACCACCTACTGTTCCAAGCTCAGCTTCAACAGAAACACCTTTTGAATGTGCATATTCAACCACTTTTGATGTAATCTCAATATTTTCTTCAAATGGATGATGTGAAGCATCAATCATAACCGAAGTGAATCCAGCATCAATAGCTTCCTTACACTTTTCAAAGCTTGAACCATGATCAAGGTGGATTGCTACTGGAACTGTTGTACCGTAAGATTCCATTAATCCCTTTACCATGTGTACAACGGAGATAAATCCACCCATATATTTACCTGCGCCTTCAGAAACACCTAGAATAACTGGAGATTTTTCTTCTTCTGCTGCTTGTAAAATTGCTTGAGTCCACTCAAGGTTGTTAATGTTGAATTGACCAACCGCATAACCTTCTGCTTTTGCTTTAATTAACATCTCTTTCATAGATACTAATGCCATACTAAAAATCCTCCTCTTAGGACTATTCTTTCTACATAAATATGCTATTTAATCATAGCAAAAACAAAGTAACCTGAAAAGCATTTCAGGTTACTTTGTTTTCTGCACGAAAGCGAAGCGACAGTGACACCGTAGTGTAGTGCAACGCAACGTAGGTTCTTTCCCCTGAAAAGCAGGGGCTGTTATTTTCTACGCGATAGCGCAGTGCAACGTAGCGACAGCGTCTGTTTTCTGCACGAAAGCGGAGTGCAACGTAGCGGCAGTGCCACCGCAGTGCAGTGCAACGTAACGAAGGTTCTCTCCCCTGTATAGCAGGGGCTGTTATTTTCTGCACGAAAGCGCAGGGCAACGTAGCGGCAGTGCCACCGCAGTGCAGTGCAACGTAACGAAGGTTCTCTCCCCTGTATAGCAGGGGCTGTTAT